>JAADYV010000265.1 GCA_010092855.1 Chloroflexota bacterium
CAAGCTCGTGTTAGGCACACCAGCCTGGCCGGGGTCGTTGGGCGAGTATTTTGTGATCCCGCAAGGCAGTGTCTTTAAGGTGCCAGAGCACCTGAGCGTTGACCAGGCGACCATGATCGAGCCAATGGCAGTAGCAGTACACGCCGCCAAACGCGCGCAGTTGCAAGCGGAAGAATCCGTACTCATCCTGGGTGGTGGTTCAATCGGACATGTAACCGCGGCCATGAGCCAGGTACGGGGGGCTTCTCCTATCATCGTTGCCGACATCAAGCAGCACTGCCTGGATAACATCCGTAAGATGGGTGCCACGCACACCATTCTGGTCGGTCAGCAGCCGATTGCTGAGACCGTGATGGAGATCACGGACGGCAAAGGCGTGAACGTGGTGTTCCTGACGGTGGGCGTCGGCGAGCAGTTCGCAGATGCGTTTGCCTCCGTCCGCAAGCAAGGACGGATCGTGGTCATCGCGCTTTACAAAGCCCCGACCATGATCCACCCCTACGACATCGTCAAACGCGATATCGACGTGCGCGGCTCGATCATGTCGAATGACGAAGATGTACACGAAGCGCTGGAGTTGATCGCCAGTGGCAAGGTGGATGTCGAGCCGATGGTGACGCACCACCTGCCCATCGAACAGGCGCAGCGCGCCTTTGAACTGGTCGCTTCCAAAGACGACGGCGCGGTTAAAGTCGTGCTGGACTTCGACTGAGGGTTCGCAATGTCGATTACGCGCGCTGGCCTGCTGGCCAGTCTCCCCTCGGAATGGCCACACAACCTGCTGCCACAGATTCAGGAGCAGGTGACGGCCAGCGGTCGCACGCTGGTCGTGCTGGATGACGATCCCACCGGGACGCAGACGGTGCATGGCGTCCCGGTGCTGACCGAATGGTCCACCGCCAGTCTGGAAGCCGAATTGCGGCGCAGGCCGGACTGTTTCTACGTGCTGACCAACTCGCGCAGCCTGCCCCCGGCCCAGGCCGAGTCGCTGAACGCCGCGATTGGCCGTCATCTGACCACCGCCGCAAACCAGGCACGCCGGGGCTTTGCTGTGGTCAGCCGCAGTGATTCCACGCTGCGCGGCCACTTCCCCGGCGAAGTCGATGCGCTGGCGGCGGCGCTGGGCCACACCTTCGACGCCTGGTTGATCTGCCCCTACTTCCGCGAAGGCGGGCGCTACACCGTCGATGACGTGCACTACGTCGCCGAAGGGCAGCAGATGATCCCCGCCGCCCAGACGCCCTACGCCCAGGACAGCGCATTTGGTTATCGCGCCTCGAACCTGCGCGAGTGGGTGGCCGAAAAGACAGCGAACCGCATTCCGGCGGCGGATGTAGCCAGCATCTCGCTGACCGATATTCGTATAGGCGGACCGGAGCGGGTTACTGACCGGCTGCTGAACCTGCCGCGCGGCGCAGTGTGTGTCATCAACGCGGCCAGCTACCGCGACCTGGAGGTGGTGGTGGCCGGGCTGCTGGCGGCGGAGGAGCAAGGGCGGCGCTACCTGTATCGCACGGCGGCTTCGTTTGTGCGCGTGCGGGCCGGGATCACGCCGCGCGAGCTGCTCTCGGCGCAAGAACTGGATGCGCCCGGCTCTGGTGGGGGGCTGTTCGTGGCCGGATCATATGTGCCCAAAACCACCGCGCAACTTAACGCCCTGCTGGAACAACCGGGCGTGGTCGCGGTGGAACTCAATGTGCTGCATCTGCTGGACGAGAGCACCCGCGAAACCGCGATCTACGACGCTGCCGGTGCCGTCAACACGGCGCTGGGTGCAGGGCAAGATGTGGTGCTGTTCACCAGCCGCGACCTGGTCACACGCAGCGATGCCGAAAGCGCGCTGGCGATTGGACGGCAGGTTTCCGATGGCCTGATCGCGGTGGTGCACGCCGTCGAAACGCAGCCGCGCTACCTCGTCGCCAAAGGCGGCATCACATCCAGCGACGTGGCCACACGGGGGTTAAACGTGCGGCGCGCCGAGGTCATGGGCCAGATTTTGCCCGGCGTCCCGGTCTGGAAGCTGGGGCCAGAAAGCCGCTATCCTGGCTCAGCCTACATCGTCTTCCCTGGCAACGTGGGCGATACGCAGTCCCTGGCCGCCATCCGCAATGCCTTCCAGGGAGTCACGTCATGCTAGCGCCAACGGTGGAGCTGCTGCGCGCAGCCCAGGCAGGCGGGTACGCGCTGGGCGCGTTTAACGTCTACAACCTGGAGGGTGTCAAGGCCGTGGTAGCAGCGGCCCAGGACGCTGACAGCCCGGTGCTGCTGCAAATTCACCCCAAAGCGCTGGACTATGGCGGCACACCGTTGATCGCGCTATGTCTGGCGGCGGCAGTGAACGCCAGTGTGCCCGTTGCCGTACACCTGGATCACAGCACCTCGCGCGACGCGATCCAGGCTGCGCTAGGAGCGGGGGTCTCGTCGATCATGGCTGACGGCTCGCACCTGGACTACAATGCCAACGTCGCTTTCACCGCCGAGATGACACGTCTGGCACACGAGCAGGGTGCGGCGGTCGAAGCGGAACTGGGCAAAATCAGCGGCACGGAGGACGGGCTGACTGTCGCCGAAACCGCCGCCCGTATGACCGACCCGGCCCAGGCCGCGGACTTCGTGGCCGCGACCGGGATCGATGCGCTGGCGGTGTGCATCGGCAACGTACATGGTCCCTACCCCGGCGAACCACGCCTGGACTTCGACCGGCTGGACGCCATCCGCGCGGTGGTCGAGGTGCCGCTGGTGCTGCATGGCACGTCGGGCCTGCCAGATGCCTTGGTCCAGCGCGCAGTGGAGCTGGGCGTGTGCAAATTCAACGTGAACACCGAGCTGCGCCAGGCGTATGTGGGTGCGCTGGGGGCAGCCGCCGGTGACTTACTAGACATTCTGAACCGCGCTGTACACGCGATGCAGGACGTGGTACGGGCCAAAATAACCCTGTTTGGCTCAGCACGAAAATTACCCACGAACCCAAAAAACGTATAGTATTGCATAACAAAACTAGCTAAAAGGAGTAGGAAAAATGCTTGGCAGTCTCGGACCACTCGAACTTGGGCTTATTCTGGCGATCATGATTTTGCTGTTTGGGGTTGGGCGCGTGTCACGCATTGGCGGCGAGATGGGATCGGCCATCCGCGAGTTCCGCAAGGGCTTGAAGGGCGACGGCGAAGAATCCGCCGAAAACCAATCCGACGCCAGCTAGCACCACGGCCACTTGACTGTACCGGGAACTAGTGGGGTAGGTAGTTGTCCCCGTCGTGGTGCGGTTGTGTTACACCAGCCGCACCGTTCCTCCCGGCTGTTTCGGGCTGCCGGAACAGCCTGTTGCCGATTGACACGTAAACTCACTATATATTTACCTACAGGCACGTGACTATGTCTGACCGTGCACTACAAACAACCACCGACAGCGACGACATCCCCCCAGGTCGGTATTCGGGCTGGGATGCGATCAGCAAGGACGCTGACGAAACACCACAAACCCTGCTTTCACACCTGAACGAACTGCGCCAACGTCTGATTCGCTCGGTGTTGGTGCTGGTGGTGGGCGTACTGCTGGCGGCGTTTTTCACCGGGCCGCTGCTGCGCTATCTGATCGAACCCTATGGCAAAGAACTACAAGTGCTGGGGCCCACCGAAAGCGTCGTGATGTACTTCCGGGTGGCGCTGCTGTTTGGCGCGATCATGGCCAGCCCGTTCATCACGTACCAGTTGTTTATGTTTGTCGCGCCGGGGCTGCATCGCGGCGAGAAGCGCGTGATCTACCTGTCACTGCCCGCCACCACCGGTCTGTTTCTGTTCGGCGTGGTGTTTGCGTGGTTCATCATGGTTCCGGCAGCGTTCGGTTTCCTGCGCGACTTTGAAAGCGACGTCTTCCGATCGGAATGGACCGCCGAGCTGTATATACGGTTTTTGACCTCGCTGCTGTTTTGGATCGGGGTCGCGTTCGAGATGCCGGTCGTGATCTTTGTGCTGGCCCGGATGGGTGTGGTGGGGCCGCGCACGTTGATCCGCAACTGGCGACTGGCCGTCGTGCTGACCACCATCGCCGCCGCGTTCATCACGCCGACTGTTGACCCGTTCAACATGCTGCTGGTGATGGGGCCGCTGCTGGGGCTGTACGTTGTCAGCATCGGTTTGGCAGCGCTGGCCTATCCGCGCAGACTCAAATCGTCTCAATAAGACTTTGTGGGGAACATAAATTATGGACGGCATTTTTGGCGTTGGACTGATGGAAGTGGTCATCATCCTGCTGGCGATCTTCATCATCGGTGGGCCAGAAAACACGGCCAAGTGGGCGCGCGAACTGGGGCGCTGGGTGGGCAAGGCGCGCCGCATGTGGTCGGAAGCCGTCGCCGAGATGGAGAAAGACCTCGGTCCGGAGGGCAAAGAACTGCTCGACACCACGCGGCAGATCACGCAGGCCACCCGCGAGGTCAAGACCATGAAACCGGCGCGCAAGCTGCTGGCCGAATCGACCGGGTTGGTCAACGATGTGGCTAAAGAAGTAGAAGGGCAGGCTCCCGAACCGCCCAGCAGCAATGGAACCGGCCACACCCCGTAGGAATGAGAACCAGACCGCCACCGCCACACAAGCAATTTTATGAGCGTACTGCTACGGTAGTGCGCTCATATTGGGAGAGCAACTATGTCAACACGCCAGGTTATCTTGCACCCGGACGAAACAGGTGGGTACTGGGTCGAAGTCCCAAGCCTGCCGGGTTGCATCAGCCAGGGAGAAACCAAAGAGGAAGCGCTGGCAAACATCAAAGAGGCAATGGAGCTAATGATCGAGGTTCATGCTTGAACATGGAGACCCGAACCCGCCTGCCCACCCTTTCATTGTTGAAACGGTTGAAGTCAGCGAAGCCCAACGCAACAATGCCTAAACTTCCTGTTATTTCAAGGACAAAGTGCATCAACGCACTGAAAAAGCCGGCTTTGAGGAAGTCCGCCAGAAAGAGAGTCACATTATCCTGCGGCGAACTGATCCACCACCGACGCAATCCCTGTCTGTCCCCCTGCATAAAATTCTAAAACCCGGCACCCTGCGTGGTATCATCCGGCAGGCAGGATTGACTGTGGACGAGTTTATCGCACTGCTGTAACTCCCCGACCGTTTTCTTGCACTCCTCTTGCGCTTTTGGAATATTTCCGTAACAAATATAGCTATAATCTACTCTAGACGAATCGCGTTAGTCAGAGGATGAAACCATTATGGCTTTGGAAACGATAACGCTGGGCGGTGGCTGTTTCTGGTGTTTGGAAGCGGTCTACGACGAATTGCAGGGCGTCACGGACGTAGTGTCCGGCTATTCTGGTGGGCATGTCAAGAATCCCGCCTACCGCGAAGTGTGCAACGGGACTACCGGCCACGCCGAAGTGGTGCAGGTCACGTTCGACCCGGCGGTGATCGCGCTGCGCGACATTCTGGACGTGTTTTTCACCATCCACGACCCGACGACGCTCAACCGCCAGGGCGCAGACGTGGGCACCCAGTACCGTTCGGCCATCTACTACCACACGCCGGAGCAGAAGACCGTCGCAGAAGAAGCGCTTGCCGCCGCGCAGTCGTTGTGGGATAACCCGATTGTGACCGAGATCACGGCCTTCGATGTGTTCTACCCGGCGGAAGACTATCACCAGGAGTACTTCGCGCGCAATCCTCAGCAGGGTTACTGCCGCGTAGTGATCGCGCCGAAGGTGGCCAAGTTCCGCAAGCAGTATCTGGACCGGCTGTAGCAGTAATCGCCGCCGACAAAACCGCTTGCTCCCAGCGCCGGATTTCCCCGTTCCGGCGCTGTTTTTTCTCACCCACTGCATTCTGTCGTCCAGGCAACAGTCAACTACCCCAATTTGTGCGATCCTGTAAACGAGGGCAAGGGTATCAACGTGTATTCCGTAGGGAGGAAAATCGTGCGAAACGCTTCATTCCAAACCATTCTCGTGATCATTGTGGCCGGGGCCGTTGTGATTGGTGGCGGCTGGCTGGCCATAAACTACCTGTTCCCAGACCAGCATGTCGCCTGTGCCGATGGTGACGTGGAACTACCGGTGTCGTTGGCGCGGGCGCGCAGTTCGTGGG
>JAADYV010000266.1 GCA_010092855.1 Chloroflexota bacterium
AAGTTCATGACCGACGAAAGTAATCCAATTAATTTGGAGGTTTGATGATCAAACTACGAGCGCTGGAGCAACGGGGCTCGCCCGATTGTGTGTATGCGCTCGCTAATCTTCATCGCCAAGCACGTGGTCGACGATTTCTGGGCACAAATTGGCAAAAGCAGCGTAGCATAGCGAACGGTATTTGTCACGAGGCCTGATCGCGGATAATCGGGCTAGTGGCGCAGCCAGCGCACAACGTGAACCACGATCCATACCACGCCCAGTAGCACCCCCGCCCGCACAACCAGCTTGGAGCGCTCAGACGTTTCGCGCGCTGCCGTCGGGTGTTGCGGTTTGCGATAGGCCTGACGACGCCCGATCAACCAGGGGCGCACCTTAAACTGCCAAAACGCGATCGCGCTCATGCGCCCCAGCAATGGGCCGTGCAAGTCCACGCGCACTTTGCTGTCGCCATACGTGCGAGCGCGGTAGTGTACGGGCAGATCGATGATCCGGTAGCCTAGCCATGCTGCGCCGAACAGCAGATCGAAGTCACCAAACGGATCGAAATCCCCGAAGTAGCTGCGATTAGCCGCGATCGCGTCGTAGTCGCGCTTACGCAACGCCTTGGTGCCACAGAGGGTGTCGGTGATCGGCTGGCTGAGCAGCCAACTAAATAACAGACTAAAGACCACATTCCCCAGCTTGTTAATCGGACGCATTGCGCCCGTTTCCTGTGGGTACACTAGCCGTGTGCCGTTGACGAAATCAGCCTTGTTTGCCACCAGCGCGTCGTAGAACTTCGGCAGCTCTTCGGGCGGCACGGTGATGTCACTGTCGAGGATCATCAGAATGTCGCCTGACGCCGCCGCGAACGCCTTCCGCACAGCGTCGCCCTTGCCCAGCTTCAGCATCAAATTTGGCGGGGTATCAGCGTCGGGCGACTGGGGGGGCACTTGCGGCATAAATTTGATATCGCGTTCCGGGTGGGCCTGGATCTGTTCGCGAATCTTCTCAACAGTGCCATCGGTCGAGTTGCCGTCGATGAACAACAGCTCAGTATGAGTGCCCATATCGGGCGTGCGCGCGATGATCGACTCGATGTTGCCGACTTCGTTGCGCGTGGGGATCACGACCGTGACTGACGTCGGTTCGGGCTCGGGGTTCGGCTCTGTCGGGCGCGCGATCACCGTCCGCAGTAAGGTGCAGCGCTCGACGATCGGCGCATGCGAAAATGTGTTAATAAGCGGCGACAGCCCGGCGATGTCAAAGGGAAGCAGCACCCCCGGCAGCGTTTGAAGCGGCGTATAGCCGGCCAGCATGAGGATGGTACGGATCACAGTTGGCGAGACCCAGTTCTGGCGAATTTCGAGATCGGGAGTCTTCAGACGCAGTAACTCACCCAGTCGCAGCGCGGGCTGCCATATCCAGTTCCATGTCGCGATGATAATGCGTGTGTTCGGGTGCGTTAGCCGCCGAATGTGTTCCAGCGTGAGTTGAATATCATCCAGATAGCCCACTAGATCGGCCATGACGATCACGTCAAAGGGCTGATCAAGCGGTAAGGTGTCCGGCAAGTTTTCGACATCGGCGCATACCCAGTGCAGGTTCGGGTACTGCCGCCGCGCATACTCTATCGACACCGGGCTGATGTCCACTCCCACCCCCTGGCTGGGACGCAGCTCATGCAGCAGTTCACCGGTGCTGCACCCCAGCTCCAAAACGCGTGAGCCGGGATTCAGGAAAGGGTGACACGCTCGGATGATCTGGGCATGGTAGGTATAATTGCGCCAGAACCACCGACTGCGCAACGGTGCGACGTCGTCGAAGTGGCGGGCGAGAAGCTGTTTGTCTGTCATACAAATCCTTTCGTCCCCCGGGCTGCGGCGGCGTGATCATGCAGCAGATCACGGCACGCATGGGGATATACAGACGTTGCCTAGCTCAAAATACTACCGCTGATTGAGGACGCAAACAACTGGAGGATCGATGGATCGTAAGGTGCACGAAAAGGAACATGGTGAGCGCATCGCCGCGCAAGCCGAATCCGTGTGGGGATGGAGCACACCCGCTGGCCAGCAGCGAGCTCGTCGCCGCGCCGATTTGTTGATCAAGCATGGGCAGGTGGGGCCTGGCCGCGCTGTGTTGGAGATCGGCTGCGGCACCGGGCTGTTTAGCCGCTACCTGAGCGAAACCGGCGCTAAGATGGTGGTGAGCGATCTGTCGTGGGACCTGATCGATCAGGTCGAGACCGGGGACAATACTGTGATCCGCCTAGTCCTATCCGATGCCGAGCGTTTACCTTTCCCGTCAGGCGTATTTGATGCGGTGGTTGGGAGTTCGATTTTGCATCATCTCGCGCCAGAAGTGGCGCTGGCGGAAGGATTTCGCGTGCTGTGCCCGGGTGGGAGCATTGCGTTTGCTGAGCCAAATATGCTCAACCCGCAGATCGCAATTCAGAAAAACATCCCACCGATCAAGCGTTGGTTAGGCGATTCGCCGGACGAGCGCGCGTTTTTCCGGTGGCAGGCCGTGCGTCTACTCCAGTCCGCCGGGTTCGAGCAGGTCAGCGCCACGCCCCACGACTTCCTGCATCCACTCACACCGACGCGCCTGATCCTGTTGGTCAAGGCAGTGGGGCGCTTGTTCGAAAAGCTGCCACTTGTGCGTGAGATCGCTGGCTCGCTGATCATCGTCGGGCGCAAACCCGATTGACGCCTGTACTATTGACACTATAAAGGTTAGATGCATGCGATTCAATGCGATCAAGATTGGGACTGCGCGGCTGGTGCAGGCGCTGTTAATGGGCGCGTATCGTGTGGCGGTCGCGTCGGGTAGTCTGTCAACGCGCTGGGGGCGTGCTGCGTTCGAGTGGGCGTACATGATCTATAAGAACCGCCTCGAAGCCACTACCGTTGACGGTCTGCGCACGGTTATCACGCCAGGCACCTCCGTGATCGATGTCGGCGCGAACATCGGTTTTTTCACGCTGCGTTTTGGGCATTGGATCACGGGCAGCGCGAAGGTCTTTGCTCTGGAGCCAGAACCGGCCAACTTCCATCGGCTGACGCGCCGCATCGCCCGCGCCGGGCTGATTGACCGCGTGGAGGCAATCCGCGCCGCCGCCGCCGAAACCAGTGGTGAGTTGCGGCTCGCTGTTGACCCAGTGCATCCCGGCAATCATAAGCTGGCCACCAGCGGAATTCCGGTGCAGTCCATCGCCATCGACGCGCTGATGGCTAAGCATGACTGGCCGCGCGTGGCGCTGCTCAAGATCGACGTCCAGGGAGCAGAGCAGCGGGTGCTCGCGGGCGCGGCGGAGACGTTGCGTCGTTTTCGGCCCGCGGTGTTCATCGAGATCGATCGCGACTCGGACGGCAATGCCCTGCTACAGCAGATCATCGACCTCGGCTACCAGCCGCATGTCCTGCGCAGATCGTCGCCGCCCGAGGCCGTGACCCCAGAGCGGGTACGCCAGCTTGTTGCCATCCGCGGCTATCACGACTTTCTGTTTCTCAGTGCTGGGTCGACTGACGATTTGGTACTGCGTTAGTCGCCACCAGCGCGGCGCCGACCGCTGAGGAACTGGCGGGCGTTGAGTTGCCAGATTCCGATCAGGCCGTAGAGCAGCGCAGCAAGGTAGCTGATCGCCTGGTAGGTCAGGATATACGCCAGGGCTTCCTCACGCGAGTAGTCATAACGCGTCAGCACCACCACGGCGACGAACTGAAACACACCGATATAGCCGGGCGTCGAAGGGATGGCGCTCGAAAGGCCAAGCATCGCCAGCAGCACGAGGCTCTCGGCCAGCGTCAGCGGCAGGCCCAACGCCTGCCCGCCCATCACGGCCATCACCGCGTCAACGGACCACACCAGCGCGGTCAGAGCGGCGAAGCCCAGCGCACGGCGGGTATGCTGGCAGGCGTGCATCCCCAACAGAAACTGCGCGGCCACCGAATGCAGCCGAGAATGCAGGTGCGCAGGCAAGCGCAGCCGGTCCAACACCCATTCGACGAGCGGCTCCAGGCGCGGCGCGATCAAGACCCCGAGCACGCCAACCAGCCCGACCACCGCCATCGTGCGGGTGGCGATCACCAACGTTTCGGGCACATCGCTTAGTGTGGAGAGCGCGGCAGCGCTGATGATCACCAGCGTTAGGGCATCGAAGATGCGCTCGGTGAGTGCCGTCGCCAGGACGTAGCTTGCGTTGATCGCGGTCTTCTGCGCGAGCGCCAAGGATCGAATGAACTCACCCGCCCGTGCGGGGAGAGAGTAGTTGCCGAGGTAGCCGGTCGCAGTAGCCCAGAACAGCGTCCCGGGGGCGACCGTCCGCTGCGCGCTTAGAAGGATGCCCCACCGCAGGCCGCGCACGAAAAACGACAGACTCACCAGTGCGAACGCCGCGCCCAGCTCGCCTGACCGCGCGGCGCGCAGCCCCGCCACTAGCTCCGCCCAATCGATGCCCCGCACGACCAGCACGAGCAGGATCGCGCTGAGTATTAATGATGCGACAAAGTACAGACGGGTACTTCGGCTTCGGCGCGGCGGGGACAGTTGCGCGGTTAGGGCTGTGTCGGCAGGCGGAGTCCCGGTCATGAGTCGTGTGTGACACGCAGGATTTCGATCAGCGTCAGGTTGTCGGGGCGCTGGAATGTGTGTTGCTGTTCCACCGGGAAGGTGACGCCTTCCAGATCGATGTACACGGATCTTTCCAGCACGATCCACAGTCGGGTGTCATCTTCGGCGGCCAGACGATCGATCAGGGCGACGACTTCGGGCTGATGCGTCCCATCCCATCGTAGTGTTGGACAGATGAGCTGCACCGGCTGCGTGTCCGGTAGATAATAATCGAGCCCGCCGCAGTTGGCCAGCAAACCCACAACCACGATCGGGCCGTCATTCGCCTGAGCTTTCAGGTAGACGGCCACGTCTGGAAGCGCGACGCCCGCTGCGTCGGACGTGACATATTCCAGGCGATCTAAATCCGTGAGAGCAAGCGCTGCTGGATCGTCGAAATAGGTCTGCTGAAAGGGCAGCGCAAACAGCACGCCCCACAGCAGCACTGGGAGCACCAGCACTGCGAGGCTGGCGGCGCGACTGCGCGGCGCGATGTCGCGGGTTATCTGGCCCAGCCCAACGGCCACAAGCAACAACACAAACGGCATGTGAAAGTGGAAGTAGCGCGCGCTGTATTTGAGAGCGAAAACCAGCACACCGGCGAGTGGGATCAGTGCCGCGCCGATCAGCACGAGCGCCACCCTGTACCGCGCCCAAACCAGGTACAACGCCAAAAAACCGGCCAGCAGAAGCAGGGGCAGCGCAAGGTAGAGAGTGTCGATCTCCCACATGGCAGGCACCGCATCGACCAGACGCTCGAAGACGTTGCTGGTGTCCTTCGTCCCGACGATGTTGGTCGCGGCGTTGAGGTACTGATAACCGCGCCACCGCAAAAACACCAGCAACGCGACTGCGCCTACTACAAAAACCCCGTAGCCGACCGCCAGTCCGCGAATACGCTGCGGCCAGGTCAGGCGCGGCGCCATCAGTACCACCACGAGCAGCGGGATTATCGCCAGCGTGATGCCTGTCGTCTTCGCCGCAAACGCTAGCACCAGCGCGCCCCCCCACAGCACCGCATCCACTAGGCTCAGCCGGTGTGTGTAGCGCAGGGCAAACCACGTTGCCAGTAAACCCCACACGGTGACGTAGGTGTCGGTAAGTGCGAGGCGTTCGTGGAAGATGGCGTAGGGCGCGATCGCGTACAACACAACGGCTAGCGCGCCTGTCCGCTTGTCGAGCAGTCTGCGACCCAAATCGAACAGTACCGCCGCGCCGATCAGGTTGAACAACCCTGTTGATACGCGCGCCAGAAATAGCGCAGAATCGTCCTGCAACCCAGACAGCGACATCCACCACAGGCCAAACAACCGTCCCGCACTGGCACCGGCGAAGAAATGCCAGTCGTACACTTCTCTAGCCCAGCGGATATGCTCATGTTCGTCGATGAATACGGGGAAACTAAGCACATTGTGCAGGCGCATAAACAGGAACAACAACAGCAACGGTACAGAATAAACCAACCGATGAGACATGGAACTCTCCCTTTGACTTCTACAGTCTCGATCGAAGGTTGATCTTATCCCTGTTACCTGACTACGGCAAATCGGTTCGACATAAAAAGAATGGTGGCGGGACCAGATGTCTAAAGCGAGATGACGTGTTGGCTGTAAACGTCAGGATGGTTCTGGTACTCCGGGAACCAGTTCCCAAAGTTGACTTTGCAAGCTCAAATTACCTTCGATTTCATAGACACATCGAAAAAACCAGTCATTCGTACGAGCCCGTAACCCAAAACTCCATGTAACAGAAAATGAGGCGAGATCAGTCCCCGGCCTAGCTGGTAGGGTAGTGGTGAGGTTTTGACTGATGAGACATAAATAAGGTGACACTCCCCACGGATAAATCCGGGGGTTTCTGACGGACGCTTGCCCTTACCTGTCTGCTGAAGAGGCAGGCAGCGGGGCTACGTTAACCGGCACGG
>JAADYV010000267.1 GCA_010092855.1 Chloroflexota bacterium
TATCGTCCGGCGTGACCATCAACCTGCCCGACGCGACTGCACCTCCGCTGCTGTCTTGTGCGCCAACCGGGAACGCGATCACCGCTAGCAGGAACACGGTAGGCAGCAAAAATCGTATTATAGCCCTCATGGGATTGCCTCCAGAACAAAGTGATCAAATGTTTTTCGTGATAGGGGTCCCGCCGTCCTCAGCCCACATTCTGCACCGAAACCGCGTATTCCCGCAAGACACGCGCAGATGGCGCGCGTTGAGCATGTTCAACAGGAGCGAAAAAATGGGCTATAATATTATATAGTAACATTTCTCCGGACCAACTTGTATTTAGGCCAGGATGTGCGATTATCCAACACACCAGTTTGTAATATATTTTGCGGTGCAGAGTTATATAATGGGCAACTGTTGAATAGTTATCATCAATTACAATCGGGGCTGTATCGGTCAGTTTGAGGTTGGAAGGAATTATCTTATGAGTAGCGCTACAGACCAAGAATCGACGTTTTTTGCCCCTGCCGGACGAGCTAACCGAACGGTGTTACGGCAGGACATTGAAATAATCAGCCACAATCCGGTGGTGGATACCGTCTTAAAATCCGTCAGTGGATTGATAGCGGTACTCAACGATAAGCGGCAGATTCTGGCCGTCAACGAGACGATGCTGCAAGCGTTTGGCATTGACAGCACAAAATTAGGGCTGCGCCCCGGCGAGGCGATTAACTGTATTCACGCCCACGATCACCCTGGTGGCTGTGGTACCAGCCAGGCGTGTATGACGTGCGGGGCGGCCATTACCATCGTGACCAGCCTGAACACGGATACAACGGTCCAGCGCGACTGTTTTGTTACGCTCGAAAAAGAGAGCCAGCCGCTAGACTATTATTTCCAGGTACAATGCAGTCCAATCTTCGTGGAAGGGCGTCGTTTTCTGCTGCTGTTTTTGATCGACATCACCAGCCAACAGAAATACGCCGCGCTGGAACGCGCCTTCTTCCACGACATCAAAAACCTCATCAGCAGCTTGATGATGTCTACTGACCTGTTAAAAACGCGGGTTGACGACCCTGAGGTACAAAAACTTCTGGCCCGGCATGGAGAAACAGTATCCCGGCTGCGGGCGGAGAGCGAAATACAGCGTGTGCTCAGTGATAACGGTGCCAGCGAGTACCAGGTGTCGCGCCGCGATATCCCGCTCAGCGAAGTCTTTATGGGCCTTCAGAACCAGTTTGCCAGTCACGGCGATTCGGTACATTACCAGGAGCCGCCACCAGACCTCACACTCTATACCGACATCAACCTGCTGCAACGAGTCTTGGCCAACATGGTGATCAATGCCCTCGAAGCATCGGAAGAGGGGGATGTGGTCCGGCTGTGGGTCGAGTTGGCCGAGAGTGCCGTGACGTTTTGTGTGTGGAACCGGGCGGCTATTCCCCAGAAGTTCGTACCGCGCATCTTCCAGCGCAACTTCAGCACGAAGCCGGGTATCGGTCGCGGATTGGGCACGTATACCATGAAGCTCTTTGGCGAAACCTACCTGGGCGGAACGGTCAGCTTTTCCTCGTCCGAACAGGACGGCACCACCTTCCGCCTCACGCTGCCGGTGGATGCCGGTTAACCGGGCAGTCGAGCCATCCCTGTGGAGCCGCGCCCAAATGCACAAGGGCAAGCGAGAAACCGCCTGCCCCTGAATACTCCATATTGGATTTAAGCGAGGATTGCGCCGCTGTCTTGCGCAGCCTACTCCACCCGCTCCAGGATGTGGGCCACCGCCGTGCTGCCGATGCCGCCCAGGTTGAGCGCCAGCCCCAGCCGCGCATTTGGCACCTGGTTGTCGCCCGCGTCACGCCGCAGTTGCAGCGCCACTTCGAGCGCCTGGTAAACGCCCGTCGCGCCCAGCGGATTGCCGCGTGCCTTCAGCCCGCCGAAGGTGCTGATCGGCAGCGCGCCTTCGCGCGTAATCACACCGTCAGCCGCCGCCTGCCAGCCCTGGCCGCGTTCCGCATAGCCAATCGCCTCCAGTTGCAGCGCCGTCAGCACGGTGAAACTGTCGTGCAGTTCGGCCACGTGCAGGTCAGCGGGCTGGACGTTCGCCTGGGCATAGGCGCGCCCGGCGGCCAGGTTCGCGGCGTGCAGGAACAGCATGTCGGCGCGGTTGTGCAGCGCCAGGGTATCGGTGGCGGCAGCACTGCCCCGCACCCGCACCGGTCGCGGCACCAGGTCCACCGCGCGCTCGGTCGTGGTCAGGATCAGCGCGGCGGCTCCGTCACCCTCCGGTGCGCTGTCGAACAGGTTGACCGGGTCGGCCACAATCGGCGCTTTGCCGAACGAGCCGGGCCGCATCTTGTTGCGGTACATGGCGAACGGGTTGAGCGCGCCGTTGGCGTGGGCGTTGATGCTGAACGGCTCGAACTGGTCCACCGTCAGCCCATACTCGTGCATGTAGCGCCGCATGAGCAGCGCGGCCAGCGCCGCCGGGGTCGCACCGCCGCCCGCCTCGTAGTCCGCATCGAGCAGCGTGGCGATGGCGGTGTCGCGTTCGGGGCCAGTGCGGTCGGTGGATTTCTCCACGCCGACGACCAGCGCAGTTTCTGCCGCGCCGCTGGCTACTGCCAGGTACGCCTGCCGCAGCGCCAGCCCGCCAGAAGCGTCCGCTGCTTCCACGCGGTAGGCTTCTGCACCGTGCTGCCCGGCGAAGTCCGCGACCAGCGCGCCCACGTGATTCTGTGCGCTCAGGTTCCCGGCCAGCGCATTGCCAACCACGACCAGGTCCACCGCTTCGATTCCGGCGTCCTGTTGGGCGGCCTGGATCGCGCCCAGCGCCAACTGCCGCAGGCCCATGCTCCAGTGCTCGCTGACGGGCACCTGCCCCACTCCGATAATTGATACGTCTCGCATAGGTATGTTACCTCTGGTTGTTGGTGATTGGTGATCAGTTGTTAGTTCCTGGTTGTTTCGAATCAGGTTGGCAGACAATGCGGAGCGATTCGATCCTCGTGTAGGGGCGTATTGCAATACGCCCCCCCCAATACGCCCCTACGCCCACCACATTGTCGTAGAAAATCGGCTTCCGCCCCGCCGCGCTAGGTAGTGTTGACATTTTCGCTTGAGATCAGCCTTCTGCTGAGCACAAACGTCAACATGGCTTAATCCTTCAGCTTGCTGCGGAAGCGCGTATACAGCGCGTAATCGACCTCGGTGCGGCGCGCGATGTAGTCTTGCGTGCTAGGCGCGTTGTCCCGCCGCGCGAGGATCGGCTCCTGCACGGTGAAGTCGAACGCATCCGACCCCGCGCCGCTGCCGTAACTCACCATCAGCACGCGGTCGCCGGGTTGGGCTACGTCGAAGATGCCGGTCAAGCCCAGCAGCGACGACCCGGCATACACATTGCCGACCAGCCCGGAAAGCAGGCCCGGCTCCAACTGCTCCGGCGCAAAACCGAGCATCTTCCCAGCGCGCGCGGGGAACTTGACGTTGGGCTGGTGGAATACCGCGTAGGCGTAATCAGCGGCGGTGGTGCCCATCATCTCCATCAGGCGCTCCGCCGCACTGAGCGTATGCTGGAAATAGGCCGGTTCGCCCGTGAAGCGGTCGCCGTGCGAGGGGTAGACCTGGTGCGAGCGCCGCCAGAAGTCGGGCGTATCGGTTACGTAGGAATAACTGCCTTCGATTTGGGCCACGCTCAGCTCGCCGGGACCAAACAGGAACGCCGCGCCGCCCGCCGCCGCCGTGTATTCCAGCGGATCACCGGGGCGACCCTGCGCGATGTCCATGCCGATGGCCAGCACGTAGCTGCCCATGCCGGACCCCACGAACCCGATGCCGGCTTGCATGGCTTCTGTCCCGGCCTTGCACGCGAACTCCCAGTCGGCGGCCTGGATGTTGGGCGCGGCACCGATGCTCTCGGCGACGATGGTGGCGGTCGGCTTGACGGCGTAGGGATGGCTTTCGCTGCCCACCCACACCGCGCGAATCAGGCGCGGGTCGATCTCGGCGCGCTTGAGGGCATTCATCGACGCCTCGATGGACATGGTGACCACGTCCTCGTCCAGCCCGGCGACGGCTTTTTCCTTGACGGGGGAGCCGCCCCACCCGCCGGTCCAGATGCGGGCCACTTCGCTGCCGGGCAGCCGGTAGCGGGGCACATACGCGCCATAGCCCACGATGCCCACCGCGCGGTCCGGCTTGAGCACCGTCTGGCCGATTGTTAAGGGATTCTGTCCATTGGTCATGCTAGTGTTGTTCTCCACTGGTTGGTTATGTCAGGGGCGGGCCCATGCGTGGATCGCTCCCTTGCAACAGGTACGCTACCGATCATGCCTGGATTGCATGAGCTACAGCTTAAGAAGTGGTTAAAGCATAACAGAGCGCAGCTTTCAAAAGCTGTCAGAAGCTACCGACTTGGTCCCTTGTCGCGTCAGTTGCCCACCGCCGGAAGTGGTCGCGCAGGGTACCGAGACGGTGCTGGAGTATCTGCGGGCGCAGCAAGAATAGCGCACAGGGCCCGCGTTACGTGGCTATCTAACGACACAGGGGGCGCAAACACCTGCCGCCCCCTGTCGTATGCGTGCGCTGGCGGGATTTGCGACCCAGCCTGATACTACGGCGCATCAGTTGCCCACCGCAGCAAACCGAGTGTAGGATCAGACTGCGCATTCAAGCGCATTCTCCGCCCCAATCACCCGTTTGTGTCCCGTAGGAGGAGTTGACCATGTTCAGTCTGCAGACCATATCCCGCGTGTGGCGGTTGCTGGCCGTCACGGTGATCGTGCTTGCGCTGCCGAGTGTGCTGCTGGGCGTAATGATTTCGCGTGTCCAGGCTCAGGACGGCGGTGAGGATGCCTACGCCGAAGCGCTGCGTCGCATCGAGGAAGCGCGCGAGTCTGGTGCGACCGAACTCAACTTGAGCAGCCTGGGTCTCACGGCCCTGCCACCGGAAATTGGCCGGTTGGCCAACCTGGAACGACTTTCCCTGGGAAGCAACCAACTGACAGCGCTGCCACCGGAGATTGGACAGTTGACCAACCTGGAGTGGCTTTTCCTGAATAACAACCAGCTGACGGCGCTGCCGCCGGAAATCGGGCAATTGTCCAACCTGGAGGAGCTTTGGCTGGGTTGGAACCAACTGACGGCGCTGCCCCCGGAGATTAGCGCACTGCCCAACCTGGAGTGGCTTCCCCTGAACCACAATCCGCTGGACCAGGCAGCAGCGGCGCAGCAGTTCATTGTATATAACCGACAAACCCAATCCACTACTCTGAACTTGATCAGCCTGAATCTGGAAGATGTCCCAGTGCAGGTGTTCACGCTGTCTCACCTCGACACATTGCGGTTAGGGTTGAACCAGCTGACAATGCTGCCGGCGGAGATCGGGCAGTTGACCAGCTTGGAGGAGCTTAACCTGCGGAACAACCAGTTGACAACGCTGCCGGCGGAGATTGGACAGTTGGTCAACCTGGAGGAGCTTTGGCTGGGCGGCAACCAGCTGACAATGCTGCCGGCGGAGATCGGGCAGTTAGCCAAGCTGGAGGGGCTTTACCTGTGGGAAAACCAACTAACAGCGCTGACACCAGAGATCGGGTGGTTGACCAACCTGGAAGAGCTTAACCTGTGGGGCAACCAACTGACGGCGCTGCTGCCGGAGATCGGCCAGTTGACCAACTTGGAGGGGCTCTACCTGGCAGGCAACTACCTGGCGGCGCTGCCCCCGGAGATTGGGCAGTTGACCGACCTGGAGGGGCTTTATCTGGGCTTCAACCAACTAGCGGTGCTGCCGCCGGAGATTGGGCAACTGACCAACCTGGAGGAGCTCAATCTGTGGAACAACCAACTGACAGTGCTACCACCGGAGATTGGGCAGTTGGCCAACCTGGAAGAGCTTATCCTGTGGGGCAACCAACTGACGGCGCTGCCGCCCGGAATCGGCCAGTTGACCAACCTGGAAGAGCTTAACCTGTGGGGCAACCGACTGACGGCGCTGCCGACCGGAATCGGCCAGTTGACCCAGTTGGCGCAGCTTGACTTGAGCTTTAATCAGCTAGAAATGTTGCCGCCGGAACTGGGTGACCTGCCCAACCTGCAAACGTTGTACCTCGACGGCAACCCGCTGGAAGACCCGCCGCCGGA
>JAADYV010000032.1 GCA_010092855.1 Chloroflexota bacterium
ATGCCCAGCATATCCAGCAAATCCTGCTTGTCGAAGCTGCGCAGTTCGTCCAGTGTTTTGCCGACCAGTTCCTCGCCCAGCATCGACGCCGACGCCTGGCTGATGGTGCAGCCGTGCCCTTCCCACGACACCGCCGTGACACGCTCGTCGTCGTCCAGTTGGGCGGTCAGGTGCAGGTAGTCGCCGCAGAAGGGGTTATCGTCTTCGTAGTCGATATCGGCGGGATCAAGCGGCTCGCCAAAGTTCCGGGGGTTTTGCCCGTGATCAATGATGTTTTCGCGGTAGAGATCCATCGTTCATGTTCCTTCGTATAGGGTGATCCGTGTCGTGACGCCTGCGCCTGGCGTGCGTGACCCGGTGTTAGCCGCCAAACCCAAATGTCTTACGGGCCGCAAAAATGGCGTCGACCAGGACGTCCACGTCGGCGGTGGTGTTGTAGACGTAAAAACTGGCGCGCGCGGTCGCAGCCACGCCCAGGCGCTGGTGCAGCGGCATGGCGCAGTGATGCCCGGCGCGCACGGCAACGCCTTCCACATCCAACAATTGGGCCACGTCGTGGGCGTGCATGTCCTGCAGCGTGAAGGTGGCGACCCCGTTGCGCTTGTCCGGGCTGGGCCCATACAGCGTCAGGCCCGGTACTTCCGACAGGCGATCCAGAGCATAGTTTACCACGACTTGCTCATGTGCCAGGATATTGCTCATGCCCAGCGCGCCCAGGTAGTCCACCGCCGCCCCCAGGCCGACCGCTTCGGCGATGGCGGGTGTGCCGGCCTCGAATTTGTGTGGCAGGTCGTTCCAGGTGGAACCGTCCAGCGTCACGCGCTTGATCATCTCCCCGCCACCCATGTAGGGCGGCATAGCGTCCAGCAGCTCGCGCTTGCCATACAGCACACCGATGCCGGTCGGCCCGGCCATCTTGTGCCCGGAGAACGCCAGAAAGTCCACGTCCAGCGCCTGGACATCGACAGCCAGGTGCGGCACGCTTTGCGCTCCGTCGATCAGGAACAAGGCCCCGGCTTCGTGCGCCTGCCGGATCATGTCCGCAACGGGGTTCACCGTGCCCAGCACATTGCTGACGTGCATCACACTCACCAGCTTGACCGGCTCGTCGCGCAGGAAAGCAGCGTAGGTGTCGAGGTCGAGTTCGCCCGTGTCGGTGACGGGAATGTAGTGCAGCGTGCAGCCGACCTGTTCGGCCAACATTTGCCAGGGCACGAGATTGCTGTGGTGTTCCATCTCGCTCAGCACCACCACGTCGCCGGGGCCGAGGTTGGCGCGGCCCCAGGTCGCGGCCACCAGGTTGATGGCTTCGGTGGCGTTGCGGGTGTAGATGATCTCGCGGCGCGACCGGGCGTGGATGAAGTCGCGGATTTTGTCGCGTGCGCCTTCATAGGCGGCGGTGGCGCGTTCGCTGAGGGTATGAATACCCCGGTGCACGTTGGCGTGGTCGTGGCGCAGGTAGGCGCTCATGGCGTCGATGACCTGGCGCGGTTTCTGGCTGCTGGCCGCCGAATCGAGGAAGACCAGGCGTTTACCGGGATGCACTTCCTGGTCCAGCGCAGGGAAGTCGGCCAGGATGGTGGTCATGTCCAGTTGGAGGTGCGTGTTTTTCGTCATATTTGGGCTGTCGATCTCCGGTTAGCGTGATAATCGCCGGATAGGGTTTATATATCGGGGCGCGTCGTTGCAGAATAGTTCTGGAGACGTGCCCCGCGTGATAAACAGGTCAATGTGCGCAGATTATACCGCAGCGCACGCCGGGCTGGGCAGTACATTTAGGGCCAATTTGGGGTGTAATATTGTAGATGATCATCTGAAAAAAATATCAGGGTAGCGCCGTGTATATAAATGGGGGCACGCGCGTGCCCCCTGGCAGAACCTGTCCCGGTTGTGGCTGGGAGATCAATCCTTCAGGTAGGCTTTGAGCATCCAACCGTCTTTTTCGACCTGGCCGGTGATGTCGTCCAGCAGCGCCGCCGTACCGCGATCACCCTCTTCTTCGGCGGCGGCGACCAGACCTTTGATATTCTCCAGCACGGCCTCGAAGTCGGCCAGGATGTTCTTGACAAAGTCCTCGTCATCATCCGGCAGGCCGGGGTCTTCTTGCAGGCTGGTGGTTTCCAGCGCCTGGGCCAGCGTGCGGACCGGCGCGCCGCCGACAGTCAGGATACGTTCGGCCACGTCGTCCAGAAACAGCGCCCACTGGTCATACAGCTCCTCGAATTTGACGTGCAGGCTGAAGAATTCATCCCCGCCGATGTTCCAGTGATAGTGGTGCAGTTTCTGGTAGAGCACCAGCGCGTCCGAGAGCAGCACATTCAATCCATCAGTGACCTTAGACATGGGATATACCTCCTGTTGGGTAAGCAAAAGATTTACCTGTAGATTGTACCGGGAAATGCTCGTAAGTGACTATTAGAACTTGTTCAAAAAAGTTGTGGGCGGCCTGGCCGAGCTTCCGGCGTAGAAGGGACACACAGTGAAAGCGAAACGCACAGCCTGGAACGAGGGACAAAAACGGTAACAATGCGGGGCGTACCAATATCCGAACAATTCCGTCTGTCGGCGGGCAGGGGCGTATCCAGCCTATGGTTGGCGGCGATACGCCCCTTGCGAATAATCGTAAGGTGCTATGGCGCGCGTCAGTCGTGGCCCAGCAGCTTGCGCTCCACATAGGCCAGCATCCGGTCGCGCACATTCTCGAACGGGATGCGGTCCAGCACCGGCACAAAGAAGCCATCTACCGCCAGCTTGACGGCTTCGTCACGGGGGAGGCCGCGCGTCATCAGGTAGTAGATCATTTCTTCCTCGATCTGGCCGGTGGCCGAGGCGTGGGTGCAGCGCACGTCGTCGGCTTCGATCTCCAGCCCTGGGATGCTGTCGGCGCGGGTTTTGTTGCCCATCAGCATGTTACGGTTGGCCTGGAAGCCGTCCGTTTTTTGCGCGCCGGGCAGCGCCTTGATCATACCCTGCCACACGCTGCGCGACTCGTCCTTGAGCACGCCCTTGAACAGCAGGTCGGACGTGGTGTGGGGGGCGTTGTGGTTTTGCTGGGTATCCAGGTCCATGAACTGCTTGCCGTCCGGGAAGTAGACGGCGCTCATCCGGCCCCACGATCCCTGCCCGTCCAGGTCGATCTCCAAAAACGCCTTGACAAACTTGCTGCCCATTTGCCCGGTGATCCAGTCGAGCTGGGCGTCGTTGCCGACGCGGGCGCGCTGGTGGCTGAACTCAAACATATGGTGGCCCCAGTCCTGCAAACTCACAAAACGCAGGTTCGCGCCGTCCTTGACAATCAGTTCCGTCGCGCCGATGAAGCTGCCGTCGACGTCCAGGGTGGGGGAGAGGCTTTCGTGCAGGTAGTCGATTTGCGCGCCCTCTTCCAGCACGACCAGCATGTGGCCCAGCGATACGCCGGGTTGGGTGGTGTAGAAGATGCTGTGCGCGGGCAGTTCGACCGTTTTGCCACGCGGCACGTACAGGAAGGTGCCATGCGTCCACAGCGCGGCGTTCAGTGCGGCGAACTTGCCGGTTTCCGGCGTGATGGCGTGGGTCATGAAGTGGTCGCGCACCAGGTCGGGATGTTCGACGGCGGCGGTGCGCAGGTCGGTGAAGATGACGCCCTGGCCCGTCAGCGCCTCGCTGACCTCGTGGTGAACCACAACGTCGTCCACAAACGCCAGCATCCCGCCCTGTTCCTCGCCCAGCAGCGGCTGGCGGCTGGCGGCGGGAATGTCGTCCAACTGGCCGCCATTGGGAGCCAACAGCGTCCCGGCAGAGTCCCAGTTGATGTGGCGGTAATCGGTGCGCCGCCAGGGTTCGTCTTTGGTGGTCGGCATGGGCGTCCCTTCGTAGGTGGCCCAGGCTTCCAATCGGAGCTGGCGCAGCCAGTCCGGTTCGTCATAGCGCGCGCTCACGGCTTCGACGTCGGCACGGGTGAACGGCGGGGCTTTAAATTCGCGTGCAACACGGCGACGAGTTGCCACTGGTGTCCCTCTCTTTGGTGATGATATGTTTTCTGGTTACTGTTTTCCCCTCTCCACTAATCCCGCGAACCGTAGGTTCGACCCCCGTCAACCGGAGAGGGATTTACTACCTGGGTGTGTTTCCCCCTCTCCGCATGCGGGGAGGGGGCCAGGGGGAGGGGTAAATTTACCCAATCGAGCCTTCCATCTGGAGCTGGATCAGGCGGTTCATTTCGATACTGTATTCCATCGGCAGTTCTTTGGTCAGGGGTTCGAGGAAGCCGTTGACGACCATCGCGTTGGCTTCGTCTTCGCTCAAACCGCGACTTTGCAGGTAAAAGACCTGGTCGTCGCCCACCTTGCTGACGGTGGCCTCGTGGCCGACGGTCACGAACGGATTCTCGATCTCGATGTACGGGTAGGTGTCCGATTCGCTGATCTCGTCGAGCAGCAGCGCGTCACACACGACCGTGCTCTTGACGTTTTCGGCTTTCGGATACACCTTGAGCAGCCCGCGATAGCTGCTGCGCCCGCCGTTCTTGCAGATCGACTTGCTGATGATCTGGCTGGTGGTGTTGGGTGCGATGTGCACCGCTTTGCCACCCGCGTCCTGGACCTGGTTGCGGCCCGCGAACGCAATCGACAGAATCTCGCCATGCGCGCCGGGTTCCATCAGGTACACCGACGGGTACTTCATCGTGACCTTGCTGCCCAGGTTGGCGTCCACCCATTCATGGCTGGCGTCGCCATAGACCATCGCGCGCTGCGTCACCAGGTTATATACGTTGTCCGACCAGTTCTGGATGGTGGTGTAGCGCGAGCGCGCGCCCTGCTTCACCACGATCTCGATCACGCCGCTGTGCAGGCTGTCGGTGGAGTAGGTGGGCGCGGTGCAGCCTTCGACGTAGTGCAGGTACGCGCCTTCGTCCACGATGATCATGGTGCGCTCGAACTGGCCGATGCTGGCCGTGTTCAGGCGGAAATAGGCTTGCAGCGGCATTTCGATCTGCACGCCCGGCGGCACGTAAATGAACGAACCGCCCGACCACACTGCCGCGTTCAGCGCTGCGTACTTGTTGTCGGTGGCGGGCACGACCTTTCCGAAGTGCTCGCGGAACAGGTCTTCGTGTTCGCGCAGACCGTGCTCGATGCTCTTGAAGATCACGCCCTGTGCTTCGAGTTCTTTCTTGACCTGGTGATAGACCATCTCGGAATCGTACTGCGCGCCAGCCCCGGCCAGGAACTTCTGTTCCGCTTCGGGAATACCCAGGCGGTCGAACGTGCGCTTGATGTCTTCGGGTACGTCGTCCCACGAGCGTGCTTCCTGGTCGGCGGGTTTGACGAAGAAGTAGATGTCGCTTTCGCGCAGCCCGGAAAGGTCGGGTCCCCAGGTGGGCACCGGCTTGGACTGGTAAATCTCCAACGCTTTGAGCCGCTGGGCGCGCATCCATTCCGGCTCCTGCTTCATTTCGCTGATCTGGCCGACTATCTCGGCGTCCAGCCCCTTGCGCGCGCGGAAGACGTAGCTGTCCGGGTCGCGGAAGCCGTACTGCTCGTCGTATTGTTCGCGTATACCTTCTAAATGTTCTGCATCACTCATCGTGTGTGCTCCGTTAGTTAACCGGTTGTCTGACTTGTCGTGTAGTCGTGTCGATGGACAGCTACTTGCCGTTGCCGTTTTGTTTTTCGCGCAGCCAGTCGTAGCCGTGTTCTTCGAGGTGCACGGCCAGTTCGGGGCCGCCGCTCTCGGCGATCTGCCCGTCGAGCATGATGTGCACATACTGCGGCTTGATGTAGTTCAGGATGCGCTGGTAGTGCGTGATCACCAGCACGCCCAGCTCCGGCCCGCTGAGTGTATTCACACCCTCAGATACGACCCGCAGCGCATCGATGTCCAGCCCGGAGTCGGTTTCGTCCATAATCGCGATCTGGGGTTCCATCACGGCCATCTGCAGAATTTCGGCGCGTTTTTTCTCGCCACCAGAAAAGCCATCATTCAGGTAGCGCCCGCCGAAGCTTTTGTCCATTTGCAGCAGGTCCATTTTGTCCAGCATCAGCTTGCGAAACGCCGGGATGCCGATCCCCTTACTTTCCGGGTCCTGGCTTTTCATGCGGGCGTTGATGGCATTGCGCAGGAAGTTGGCGACGGTCACGCCGGGGATGGCAACCGGGTATTGGAAGGCCATGAACAGCCCCAGGCGCGCGCGCTCGTCGGTTTCGAGTTCGAGCAGGTCTTCGCCGTCGAAGATCAACTGCCCGGCGGTGATCGCATAGGCCGGGTGGCCCATAATCGTGTTGGCCAGCGTGCTTTTGCCAGAGCCGTTCGGCCCCATCAAAGCATGAACCTCGCCCTGCTGTACGGTCAGGTTGACGCCGCGCAGAATGGGCTGATCCTCGACACTGACATGTAGGTTGCGGATTTCTAAAGCAGCACCCATCGTAGCTCAAATCCTCCTCTGGATGGAAGTATCGGGTCTGACATGATTATCGTCGAAAAGAGTGTCCCTCAATTGAGAACGTTTTGCAATTAATCTTGTATGATTATAACATTCCCGCGTAGTTCGCAACAATAAAAAAGAAGTGTGTCTAATAAATTATTGATGTTGGCGCTGCTGGATGGCGTTGGTTGATAGCGAATCGCCGCGCTATACTCTGTTAAAACTCGTACTTTTCACCAGAAGCAGCAAATACTGAAACGATTGAAACAAGGTGGGCGACCATGACCGAATCAACACCTGACCTGAGCACTATGTCGTTGGAAGAAAAAGAGCAGCTCGTGCGCGATGCCTTGCGTACCGTGATGGACCCGGAGATTGGCCTCAGCGTGCAAGAACTGGGCCTTATCCGCGAGGTGCAAATCGAGGACGACAAGCAGCACATCGTCATGATCATGACCACGCCGTTTTGCCCCTACGCACCGCAGCTCCTGGAAGCCACGCGCCGCAAAGCGCAGGAAACACTCGGCGTGCCCACGACCATCGAGGTCGGGATGCAGATGTGGGACCCCTCGATGGCGGAGGAGGGCATCCTCAGCGACTGGGGACTGTTCTAGCCGGTTGCGGGTTGCAGGTACCTCTATGTAGCTGTTGCGGCGGCCTGCAACCACGTTCCGGTTTCGATCTGGCGCATGTGCCGGATGATCGCCACACGGGGATAATTCCGTCACTCCGCCTGTGCTTCCAAAGCGAAGATCAGGCGGTGGGCGGCCATTTTGTTCAAATCCGACGTATCCGTATCGGGCGCTAGCTCTGCCAGGCGTGCTAACTGTGTAGCCGTTGGCGGTTGAGCCTGGAAAATGGCGTCGATGTTTTCGGAAGCGATGCGGCATACGGTCTCCGGCGAGAGCAGATCGAACAGCTCGTAGATTGCCGTCACGGCCAGCCCATAGCCGACGCCATAGCCTGAATCCGTACTCACGAAGGTCCTGCCGGGGAATTCCTCGATCAGCGGCACAAAGTCCGCCAGCGTGTTGGAGCTGCCCGGATTATACGCCGTGAAGCCAGCGAAAAAGTCGAAGTAAAGGTTTGGGTGCGCGCGCATCAACCGGGCGATATTGTCTGGCGGGTTGTAGGCGTTGGCGTGCGCGAAGATGATGATTGCGTCGGGGTTTTCGTCCAGCGCATCTTCCAGCCGGTCGATCGGGTAACCAAAGGGGGGGTCGATGTGGACCAGCACCGGGACTCCGTACTCGGCGCTCAACCGGTATAGTTCCGGGAATAGGCCGTCGTTGGGATGGTCACCTTTCCAGGGAAGATCGCGTGTCTCCGGAGAGTGCGACGAAGCCCCGACGATTTCGCCAATACCGAAATAGCCCGCCTCCAGGTCACCGCGCAGTATCTCCAGCCCATCGTCGCCGTAGATCGACACCCCGGCAAAGAAGGGGTACACGCGGTCCGGATTCTCGCGGAACATCTCGAATGCCATCACGTCGGTGACGCGCGCGAGCGGTGACGAGATCGCGCCGAACAACACGGTCTGGTCCACGCCATACTCGTCCCAGGCGGCGATGGCGTC
>JAADYV010000268.1 GCA_010092855.1 Chloroflexota bacterium
CCATCGTAATCAGATTCTTGATTTTTTTCTGGAACAGCGATGTATAGCACAGGCTGAACACGCCGCCCTGGCAGATCCCTAGCAGGTTGATAGAGTCCAGATCGTGCCGCTCGCGTACGACGTCCACACAACTATCGATGTAGCCGGTGATGTAATCGTCCATTGTAATCCAGCGGTCGGCGCGCGTCGGGTATCCCCAATCGACGATGTAAATGTCCAGACCAAGGCTCAACAGATTGCGCACCAGAGAACGATTTTCCTGCAAATCAACCATATAGGGACGGTTGACCAACGCATAGACGATGAGCAGCGGGGTCTCTAAAGGGTTCTCAACTTGAGGGGCATAGTGATAGAGCACGACCTTATCCTGCCGAAAAACCTCCTCTTTGGGGGTCGCACCAATCGCGATCTGCTCCTGTCGGATGGTGCTCAGTGTTTTCATCCCGGCAATCATCTGTTGGCTGATTTCGCTGAATTCGCGAATCACGTCTTCGGGTTTAAGCTGCCACATAGCTATCCTTCCTCATCCCGTTCCGTGGTCGATGTGCTTTGTGCGGCTGGAGCGGTGCTTTTTCGTGACGGGCTTCGTTTGCGGGTAGTGGGTTTCTGCAAGTCGCGGACGGTGCGTTCGAGTTGTCGGATTTCCTTCCGCAATGCGTAGATGTTACGATGTGCCTCATCCACCTCGTGCCGTGTCGGCAGATCGGCAGCGCTTTGGAAGACCTCGACTATCTCCCGCTGTTGGATGCGGTACTTCATGGAAGCGTTCAACAAATGCCCCTGCAACTGGATGTACTCGTCGGTGTGGAACGTCTCGATGAACACGCGGTCTGCCACCCGCCCCCAGAGCCGGAGCAGGTCGCGCATGGTGCCAATCGTCGAGCCCTCTTCGGCACTTGCCACCATTTCGCCGAGCAGCACTTCAAACGCTTCCGCCCACGCATCAGCCAGACGCGCCTGATAAGCAGCACTTGCTCGCCGAAAATCCAGCCAGCTTTCGAAGCCTTGCGCAATCTTTTCGTTCAATTCGCGAGTGTATCCCAGGCTTGGCGACTGGAGGAGTGTGCCGAAAGTGCGTTCGAATGCCTCCCAGAACAGGTTGGTCATCTCTACGACCTCGCTGGACTGGCCTGCTGGCGCGGCTCCCGCTCCCCACGGCGCATGGTTGAATGGCTCGAGCCACAGTTGGCCCAAGCGCTGCATTTCTTCGAGGTACACTGACCATAGTTCCGACATGTCGTCCGTAGCCTGGGCTACCCCAGCCGCAGACGGGAAGAGTTGCTCTCGCATCTGGTCGACATAATCGCCCAGGGAAGCCTGCCAATCCTGGCCCATTTTGATCTGCGCTTCCACCTGCTCCCAGGCGTGCATGACCATTTCTACGAAGCGCAGCATCCCGGCCTGGCCTGTTACCCACTGTCCAGCTACTTGTTTGGCCGACGACTCATCTGAAGTCCAGCGTTCCAGACTCTGTTGCACCAAATCCTGCCACTGCTTGACCATCTGCTGATACGGCGCTGTCGATGCCTGCAGCACACCGTGCCAACTTTGCCACCAGTTTTGCTGGGCGTCGAGCCAGGCTTTCATCATCTCTTCTGTAGGTTCGTGCCAGCTCATCGGATCACTCTCCTGGAGGTTCTTCGGAAAAGGTGGCAATCCAGCTATTGGCCCATTCCATCTGGGAGTCCATTGCCTTCTTAAACATATCTTGCCAGACCTGGAATGGCTGCGGAGTTTCCTGGTCCTGCGGCTGGTTGAACCAATCCATGGTGCGCACCATTTCAAACCAAGTGGACCACAGCTCTTGTTGGAACTTCGTCCAACGTTCGGACATATCGCGGAGGCGGATCGCACCGTCGACCATTTCTTTTGGAGCGCTTCCGCTCGCGGCCAGACTGCCGGCCCACAATCGAATCCACTGAGCCTGGGTTTCGAGCATATTTTCGACGGCGCTTTGCCAGGTTTCCAGGGTCTTTTCCCAAACACCGGGTCCCTGGGGCTGCGAAAACTCTTTCATAGAGTCCATCCAATTGGCCCACATCTTCTGTTGTGTGTCTGACCACATTTTCAACATTTCTTGGCTTTGTTTGAACCAATCCATTGGTCATTCTCCTTAAAATAATTGTCTATAGTTTCAACTGCGGTATCTACAAGGATATCATAGTCGAGTTTCAACAGGGTTGCATACACGATGGCATGTCGTGACGCGAGACCCCGTCGATAGGTATCTATTCACCTTGTGCCGCAAAGAATGAGAGGTCGAGGGGCGGACCGAAGAGAGACAATAACGTGTCGAGCAGATTTTGTCCGCGCCGCCGTGCGGTTTCGATGACAGAGACGACGTTGGCATAAGCGGTTGCCCCCCAGTTGGAGCGAAATCCGCCGGTGACTTTGCGATAGATCACGGAGTTGCGCAAGGCTTGTTCGGAGGCATTGTTAGTGGGTGGAACATTGGGCACTGAGAGAAAGGTAAACAGGTGATTGCGGTGAAGCAAGAAGCGCCGCCGCAAATTCTGGCTGTCGGGCGAGCAAGGAACCTGCTCCAACAAGGTGTCACAGGCGCGTTCAATGGCGACGACCTGGCAACCGTAGGCGTGAGGAGGCATCGTATCACGCTGTTTGCCCAAGCGTTGAGCACGGAACAGCAACGCCTGAAACCGATAGGCCCAGGCGCACCGATGCGCGTCGATGGCATATTGCAGGTCGCGGGTTTGATGCGCCAGGCAAATCTGACGCAAGGTAGCCGGCTGTTTGAGTTGCGCTTTGGCCAGGTCACTGACCTGAAATAGTCGAGACTTAATCTGACACTCCGAGTACAATGGACAAGCATGAACAGGAGTGTCAACATGACAACCGAAGAAAAGATCATCAAGAACAAACTGGGTTTGCTGCGATTGGCCGAAAAGTTGGGGAATGTGAGCCAGGCGTGCAAGATCATGGGGTACTCACGCGACAGCTTTTAGCGTTTTAGAGAGCTTGACGCAGAGCACGGTGAAGCCGGCTTGCGCGAGATCAGCCGGAAGAAACCGAATGAGAAGAATCGTGTTGCCCCTAAAGTTGAAGATGCGGTCGTGAAGTTTGCAACCGAATACCCAGCATACGGACAAAACGGGTATCGAACGAACTGAAGAAACGTGGCATCTTTGTCTCACCGGGCGGCGTGCGGTCGATCGGGGTGCGGCATGACCTGGAGAACTTCAAGAAACGGCTCAAAGCGCTGGAAGCGCTCATGGCCGCGAACGACAGTCTGATTTTGACTGAAGCGCAGGTTCAGGCCTTAGAGCGAGCCAAAGCGCAGCGCGAAGCCGAAGGAGAAATTGAAACGGCGCATCCCGGCTATTGGGGCTCGCAAGACACGTACTATGTCGGCACGATCAAAGGTATCGGGCGCATTTACCAGCAAACCTTTGTCGATACCTACAGCAAGGTAGCCATTGTCAAGCTGTACACGGCGAAATCGGCGTTGATGGCGGCGGATTTGCTCAATGATCGCGTTGTTCCCTTCTTTGAAGAACAAGAAGTGCCGTTGTTACGGGTCTTGACCGACCGGAGCACCGAGTATTGCGGTGCCCTCCAGCATCACGAATATCAGCTCTATTTGGCACTGGAAGACATCGACCATACCAAGACCAAAGCTCGTTCGCCGCAGACCAACGGCATTTGCGAGCGGATCCATCGCACCATTCAGGAAGAATTCTATCAGGTTGCCTTCCGCAAAAAGGTGTATACTGCGCTCGAAGACTTGCAGGCTGATCTGGATGAGTGGTTGCTTGAATACAATCGCGAGCGGCCCCATAGCGGCAAATATTGTGATGGCCGCACCCCATTGCAGACCTTTCGGGAAACCAAGCATTTGGCATCTCAGAAGATGTTGGAGCGTCAATTCGAAGCAAAGGAGCGTGAAGACCAGACAACCTCATCACCGGCAACAACTGTTGTCGAATAAGTCACATGTGTCAGGTTAAGTCTGATCTTTTACAGTCGTAGATGATCCGCTGCGGTAAGCCACCAAAGTAGTGGAAGGCTCGTACATGTCCATCCAGAAAACACTCCTGTTTTTCGCTGGGATACGCCGCCACAAACAACTTGCGTGAGTAACACCACCTCAGGTTGAACAACTTGATGGTCGGTAGCTCGCCGCTCACCTCAACTACGGCTTCACCCCAATCCATCTGCATGTCGACGCCAGGGTCGTACTCGAGGGGAATATACACCCGTTGTTTGCGTGTCGCTTTCCGCCAGTTGGGCCACCTGATACCGCACGGTTGATTCGGCCCCTGCGTATCCTTCAGCTCGGATAATCTCATACATTTTGCGAGCTGTGTATCGTTGCTTGCGCGGCAACTCGCGGTTGGCTTCTACCAACTCTTTTAGGCGGTCTTTGTATGGCCCCAACACCGGCGCATTCGCTGGTTTTTGCCGCCGGTACTTAAAGCCTTCTTCTTGCTCAATGGCCTTCTTGATGGTATTGCGCGAATATCCAAACTCGCGGGCGATCTCGTGCTGACTTTTCTTCTCGATGTAATACGCTTGTCGGATTCGATATTGATCTGCCACGTCTAGCATTCTTTCTGCTGCTTTCTGGAGTGCGCTTGTTCAGCGGTCGAGCTTAACAGCTACTGCTCCCCATGGCTCATTTTTGCTCGACCAATTTCATAACAAGTGGATCACTTTTACTTTATCAAAAACAGGCGGCCACCACCTGCTGTAGCTGTTCCTGCTGTTGGACCCACTTCATTGCCGTGCGCTTACTATCTACAGAACGTTTGTGCCAGGCAACTCATGATAGAACAAACGGTCGGTTTGCGAAAGCCCTGTGGGGTTATAATCTGGCTAGGGTTTTGTCGTGGTGGCGTTGTAGCACACTCTGCGCCGGCGAAATGGTTACTTGCAGGAAGCACGAAATACAGAATACTCAGCGTACTGAACAGCTTCTATTACAACACGACTTGTGGTGTCGGGTAGTTTCCAGACCAGGCACGATACCTCGGCAGGCTTCTCGCCTAAACACACCCTCAAATCGCGCTATTTTGCAGATTTTTACTTTACAGGCTCTAGGGGTTGTGGTATAACCATTCTACCCTGCCGTGCTCGTGATCCGCACGAGTTTTGAGCCAACACCCACACGAAGGGCATCGATATCGTAGCAGTGACGCATTAGGATTCGTCCAAAGCGGAGGTGCTAGGGAGATGACCCACCTGCGAAAGCAGGTTCAAAACGTCGCGGCACACGGCATGGCGGGTAGTCTTTATAGAAATGCCCCGTAAAATCCCTGTCTTCAGGCTGGGGATATAAGCGATTATCAAATGCTTTAGCACATTTTGCCCACCACTCTTTCTATACTATGTCTACTTGTGAGGGCCTGTTGAACTCGCCTCCTGTGGAGCGCTGGAGTACAAAAGTGGAGTTGAAATAAGACCACTGCACTATTGTGGCACAGGCGTTGAAACGAAAAAGCTCAATCGCTTCAGCATTGGGCAGCTCACCCCCTCGCGCTCTTGACTCTGTTCAGGAGCACTTTATTTTTCTGGAAGACATCAGTAAGAAAGCGTTAACCCGCTTGCTTCTGAGTTGGCCAACCGTTATACTTCGGCCTGGAATAGCCCTAACCGATACCATTTAGCAGGAAAGCTATGCAGCGAGAACGTGTCGCCGATGACATCTACGTCTTCACCAGCGAGTTGTATGCCCAGGTCACAGCCGGGGCGATTATCACGCCAGATGGTGCGATTCTGATTGATACGCTGGTGTTTCCCGAAGAAGCGCGCGCTATCAAAAACTTCCTGGAACAACGACTCAACTGCCCGGTGCGCTATGTGATCAACACCCACTACCATTCCGACCATACGTATGGCACCTGCTTTTTCGAGAACACGCAGGTGGTGTCCCATGCGCTGTGCCACGATTTGCTCGATACGCGCGGACGTGAAGGCCTGGCACAAGCCAAGCTGAGTGCTCCCGAACTGCGCGATGTCCACCTGGTGCTGCCGCATATGGTCTTCGAAAGCGGTAAAATGACCGTCCACCTCGGCAACAAAACGGTGGAAATGTGGCACTCCCCTGGCCACAGCCCGGATTCTATCGTGTGCCTTGTCAAGGAAGACCGTGTGCTGTTCGCCGCCGACACGCTGATGCCGGTGCCCTATTTCGTGGACGGTAACTACGATGATTTTATCAACAGCCTGCACGCCCTGAAGGATGGCGGGTTCGAGAACGTGGTCCAAGGCCACGGCGAAGTGGTGCTGCGCGGCGAGATCGAAAGCAAGATCGAGGACGACCTGCAATATCTGGCCACCATTCGCCACCACGTCGAAACGGCGTTGGACAACCAGCAGCCGCCCGACGTGTTGGACGAGATCGACATCGAGAGTTGTGGCAAAAGCCGTATTCCGCTCAATGGACTGGTGCAGGATTTACACCTCGCCAATATGCAGGCGCTGTACCAATCGCTGCAAGCCGAACGCGCCGGGACCTTCTCGTAATCCCCCTGCCAACATCAAAAAAATAACAGGGATGCCATGTTGTTAGCATCCCTGTTTTTATAGCGGGGGCAGGATTCGAACCTGCGACCTCCGGGTTATGAGCCCGACGAGCTGCCACTGCTCTACCCCGCAATGTGTCGTTGATCATACCACCCGGAACATTGACCGTCAAGACTGACTTTAACTTTTGATGTATTTCTTATTTCGCGCGTTGGACCTAACCGGCCAGACAGCGTATACTGTGACGAGGGGAAAACATTGATAAGCGAGAGCACAATGAACACAACACCCTTGCTCGAACAATACGTGGGGGAGCGACTGCGGGTCAACGGGATGACACTGGCGCTGGCGGAATCCTGTACCGGCGGATTGGTGGCCAAACGCCTAACCGATGTTCCTGGCAGTTCCAACTACTTGATTGGCGGCATGGTCGCCTACGATAACACGGTCAAATGCCAGTTTCTGGGTGTGCGCGAAGAAACCTTGACGGAGCATGGAGCTGTTAGCGAAACGGTCGCCCAACAAATGGCGCGTGGCGCGCGAGTAATGTTCGGGACCGATCTCGCCGTCAGCATTACGGGCATTGCTGGACCGGGCGGCGGCAGCGCAGACAAGCCCATCGGCCTGACCTTCGTTGGCCTCAATGCGCTGACGGGCACCTGGGTGCGGCGTTTTGAGTTTGCGGGCAGCCGGGCCGAGGTCCGGCAGGCAGCGTCCGACGCCGCGCTGCAGATTGTGCTAGACTACCTGGACGGCAACTTATGACTTTCGAAACAGTCGAGGTTGAGGCTACCTTTACACCCGACGGCTGGCCCGTACCGTCTGCCCTGACATGGGCTGGTGTGCGGCTGCGCGTCCGGGATGTGGGCCGTCGCTGGGAAAGCGACGATGGCCGGCACCTGCTGACGCGCGTGGTGGATGGCCGGGTGTTCGAACTATACACAAACGGGGCAATGTGGTGGGCTAAGATTGTTTCCCAACCGCCCACCAGCGTCTGAGGAGGATACCATGCGCAGGATAGGAGCATTGTTCGTCGTTGGTGTGGTGATGCTCAGCATCTTGCCGGGTATCAGCAGTTGCGCCCAGAATGATAGTGACGAGTTTGCCATCACCTGGCACAGTCCCGCTGCTGGCAGCGAGGTATATGGCATGGTGAGACTGGAAGTCGCGGTGTCCGACGCGGACGCCCTGACCGACATCACG
>JAADYV010000269.1 GCA_010092855.1 Chloroflexota bacterium
CCTCTGGTCCGCGCGGCCCGATACCGTGGCCGATGCGGTCGACGGTGTGCTGCGTGCAGTGGGCGGTGTGATCTGGCAAGGGGACACCGACCTGACGCGCAATGTCGCCGAACGCCCGCTGCTGGGGCCGGTGTTGGCGCTGCTGCTGGTGTTCGGCGTGATCGAGGCGGGGCGGCGCTGGCGCGAACCGGGTTACGCGCTGCTGTTGATGGTGTTGGTGTTCGGCTTGCTAACCGACGCCTGGATCGATCCGGCCACCAACTATGCCGAAAATCTGGCCGCACTGCCTGCTGTGTATATCCTGCCCGGCATTGGCGCGGTGACGCTGGCCGGGATGCTGGCCCGGTATGGCCTGCCGCGCGCCTGGCAGCCCGTGACACTGCTGCTGGTGGCGCTGCTGACCGCCAACGTGATCACGGTCCGCGAGCGGCTGTTCGAGGACTGGCGACACGATGGCGAGGTGGCCAGCCTGTACCACGCCCGGTTGGGCCGCCTAGCGCAATACCTGGACCGCACGCCAGATGATGCTCCGGTATCGGTCTGTGCCGCATTCCTGGAAACCCCGCTGCCCCTCGACCTGGCCGAGCGCGAGCTGCTGGACATTATTTTGAACGGTGGGCTGGGGGACCTGCAGGCTGCCGCCGGGTTGACCCAGCGCCAAATGCTCAACATGATGCTGCACCGCGACGACGACGACTTCCGCTATTCCGATTGCCGCAGTGGACTGGTCTTCCCCAACGGTGGCCAGGAAATGCGCTTCGTGTTCCTGGACTTGCCGGACGCAGCACAGGCACAGACCAGTCTGGCCCATACCTGGGGCCTGCCCGCGGATTGGTTCGATGCGGACTCATCCCCGCCGCCCACTGCCGATGAACTGGTTGGGCTGCCGCCGCACCTCATCGCGTGGATCGAGGCAGGTGGGGCGATTCCGGTGCCGCTGGTGTACGAAGCCGCCGGGATGCGGCCCGAACTGGCGCGCTGGCTGTTTGATGGCGAACCGGTGCACGTCGACGGGCTGCCGGATGGCACCGTGCTGCGGCTCGACCTGGCGCAGCAAATCGCCGATGAACAAACCCCCTGGCTGGCCCGCGAGACGTACTTCCGGCCCGAACTTGGCAGTGTGGCCATTGATCCCGCCGAAGTCCCGGTAACGTTCGAGGGTAACCTGTCGTTTAAGGGGTACGAAGTGGCGGGCGGGCGCGTGCCCAATGACCCACGGAACCCCGTGGTGCTGGTCACCTACTGGCGCGTCGATGGCGCGCTGCCACCCAACCTGGGCTTGTGGGCACAGGTGCTGAACTACTGGGAGCCACAGCCGGGCATTCGCGTGCCCGAAACCGGCACCTATCGCACGCCCACCCAGGCGCTGGACGTACTGCCCGGCAGCTTGCAGCCCCAGGATATTGTCGTGCAGGTGTTGTTCATTCCGCTGCCCTACCTGGACGCGGGCGATTATGCACTGGTGCTGGGCGCGTATGATGGCAGTCTCGAGACAGTTCTCGGCGTGCTGGATCGCCTGGCAAATGGCCAGTCGCGCCGTGATTGGTTGTGGCTGGGCACCCTCACGCTGGAACCCCCTCTGGAGAACGGGCAGTAGGGTTATGTTATATCTCGACGGCAGCCAGGGCGAAGGTGGTGGCCAGATTCTGCGCACCGCGCTAACCCTGAGTGCGATCTCTGGCATACCCTTTACCCTGACGAACATCCGCGCCGGGCGCAAGACGCCGGGTCTCCGTCCCCAGCACATGACTGCCATCCAGGCTGCCGCCGACATTTGCCAGGCCGAAGTGGACGGTGTCATCATCGGCTCGGATATGCTGGTCTTTACCCCGACCAGCGCACCGTTGGCACGTTCCTACGAATGGGATATCCAGACGGCGGGCGCGGCCACGCTAGTGCTGCAGACCGTGCTGCTGCCGCTGGCGTTGGCGGACGGCGAGTCCTCGCTGCAGGTGCACGGCGGCACTCATGTCCCGCACAGCCCCTCGGCCCACTACCTGCGCGACGTGTATTTGCCGGTGCTGTTGAGCATGGGCATCGATGTCCAATTGTTCATTGAGGTCTGCGGCTGGGTACCTCAGGGCGGCGGCACGCTCAATGTCTTCATCGCCGGAAACGCGCAGCCCACCGGCCTCGACATGCGCCAGCGCGGGCAGGTCGAGCGCGTGTTCGGGACCGCGATTGGCTGCAATCTACCCTCGCACATTCCGCAGCGCATGGCTAACCGCGCCACAAACCTGCTCACCATGGTGGAGGTTCCAATCGATGTTCGACCCACCCGCACGCGCAGCATCAGCACCGGGGCGGGCATTTTCCTGGCAGTGGAATATGCTAACGGGCGCGGCGGATTTGGGGCACTGGGGCGCAAAGGCGTGCCGTCCGAGGCCGTCGCCGAACAAGCCGTGACCGCGCTGCTGCACTTCCACGATTCCGAGGCAGCGGTGGACGAGCATCTGGCCGATCAATTGATCGTGGCGATGGTGCTGGCGCAGGGGCAGAGCACGCTTTCGACCACCACCATCTCGCGCCATCTGCGCACCAACATCGACGTGGTGCGCGCCTTTGCCGAGCGCCCGATTGACATTGACGAGCGCCGCCGCCTGGTGACGATTGGCGAGTAGCGCGCGGCGGGTAGCGCCGCTCCCGCTTTCACCTTACACTTGGGGCCGGAGTCTTTCCTGTTTCCAACCAGCGTTAATCCTGACGTTTGCCAGCGAAATGATGGCGAACATACTAACGACGAAGTCTGCCAGTTATGTTTGAAATTGTGTTTCTCGGAACATCCGCCAGCGCGCCATCCGTTCACCGGGGATTGTCTGCCCAGGTGGTGATGGTTAAGAACTACCGCTTTTTGATCGACTGTGGCGAAGGCACCCAGCGCCAGATTCTGAAAAGCGGGATTGGCTTCAAGCGCCTCAACCGCGTGCTGCTGACGCACGGCCACCTGGACCATATCCTGGGGTTGGGCGGCCTGATGTCGACCTTCATGCGCTGGGAAAGCATCGATTCGCTCGAAATCTGGGGCGGGACCTGGGCGCTCAACCGCGTGCAGGACCTGGTCTTCGGGGTAGTGCTGCGCGGGGCCAAGCCGCCGATGCCCATCCACCTGATCGACCTCAAGCCCGGCGTGCTGATGGAGGAAAACGACTTCTCGGTGTCGGCCTTTAAGGTGGAGCATCGCGGGCCGGACTGCTTTGGCTACGTGTTTCAGGAGAAGCCGCGCCGCCCGTTCCTGGTCGAACGCGCGGAAGAGTTGGGCGTCCCCGCCGGGCCGGAGCGTGCGAAGCTGGTGCGCGGTGAGCCGGTCCAGTTGGCGGATGGGCGCGTCATCCAACCGGACGAGGTCCTCGGCGAAGACATCCCCGGTGCACGCATGGTCTTCACCGGCGATATCGGCTCGCTCAAAGGGCTGGCCGAAGTCGCAACCGGGGCCAATGCGCTGGTCACCGAGGCCACCTACCTGGACGAAGAAGCGGACATGGCGCGCGATTTTGGCCATATGACGGCGGGGCGCATGGCGCGATTTGCCGCCGAGGTCGGTGTGCAGACGCTGCTGCTGACACACGTTTCGCGTCGCTACCGCGAACGGGACGTCATCCGCGAAGCGCAGCAGTATTTCCCCAACGCCTACGTGGTGCGCGATTTTGACCGTTTCCTGGTGGCCAAAGGCCGCCCGGTGCAAAAGCTAGACGAGTCCGCGCACCCGATTGACCCCACTGACGAGGAATAACCTATGCTGCTCTCGCGCTGGCGCTACTACCTGGCGTCGATTCCCACGCTGTTCACCGGCATCCGCAACTGGCCGGTGATGCTGGCGGTGTTCGTGGGCGTGCCGCTGCGTAAGCCCATCGACATCCACCTGCGCAATGGGTGCCGCTTCCGGGTTCGCTCGCGCATGGACATCTGGGTGATCAAGGAAACCTGCCTGGACCGTGACTACGAGCGGCACGGCGTCCCGCTGCGAGATGGCTGGACCGTGATCGACATTGGCGGCTGGGTGGGCGACTTCGCGATCTGCACCGCGCGCGCGTTTCCGGGCAGCACGGTCTACGTCTTCGAGCCGTTCCCGGAGACCTTCGCGCGCTTACAGGAGAACCTGGCGCTCAACGGCGTGGCGAACGTGCGTGCCTTCCCACTGGCCATCACCGGGACGGCGGGTCGCGTGGCGCTGGACCCCACGCCCGGCGCGACCGTGCTGCACACCACCTCGTCAGCGGAGGAACCTGACCCGGAGGTGCAGGCCGCAGAAGCCATCACCCTGGCGGACATTTTTGAGCGGTACAACTTGGAGTCGTGCGACTTCCTCAAGATCGATTGCGAGGGCGGCGAGTACGATATTTTGTTCAACACCGACCCGCAGACGCTGGCCAAGATTCGCCACATCTGCCTGGAATATCACGAAGGCGTGACGCCCTA
>JAADYV010000270.1 GCA_010092855.1 Chloroflexota bacterium
AAAATGCACGGGGCAACAAAGAAAAGCACGAAGTACATACTCAACCAGTAGGCGAAATGGTACCAGGGATGCGCCAGGTAGGGGTCGAGGAAAAAGAACGTCAGCACGGTTGCCATGATGGAAAACAGCGCAATGACCACGACGATGATGCGAACTCTCGCCCAGTTGGTTTGGATGGCACCAAAGGCGACCAGGAGCAAGGCATTGCTATACATCACGCCAATCAACCGGGCATTGATTTTGGGCTTGATAGTCCAAACAAACAGGGTCTTGGTCATACCCGGCAAGCTCATCAGGATTATGAAGGCAGGCACTGCGTTCGCAAGCAACACCAAAAAGACGATCTTTACCCCAATCGGAAGGTCGTTAGCCCACCACTGTTTTATCCTGTTCATGAGTCCTCCAAACTTTCAACAACACTAACTTCCGTACAATTGCTTGGTAGTGTTGACATTCTCGCTCGTAATCAGCCTTTCGTTGCGTAGAAATTTCAACATAACCTAATGGCGGAGGGTAGACAATTCCCACAAACCCTACGCGGTTGAAGCTGGAGATTTTATCTGGTATTGTTGTACGTTACAACTAAAGTAATTATTTCACAAATAAATCCACAAATCGCCGTTCTGCATCGCTAATGAGCGGCATCGGCATAGATTCATTCCTGCTAAAAACCGGCGCGGAACTGAGAACAGGGGGCTTCGAACACGGGTTTAAGCGGGGTGTTGAATGCTCCTAACGCGGCAGCTTGTCGAGCACGCTTTGCAGCGGGAGCGGCAGCGGCGCTTCAACTGTCAGCGACGCATCAGCGTGGGGGGGCGAGAACGTCAGGGCCGCCGCGTGCAAAAAATGGCGCTTCATGCGAATGCGTTGTTTGCGTCGTCCATACACGCCATCGCCTACGATAGGATGACCGATAAACGCCATGTGCACGCGAATCTGGTGCGTGCGCCCGGTGTGGGGGAAAACGTGCAGCAGGCTGTGGTCGGCATAGTGTTCGACCAGCATGTATTCCGTAATCGCCTCGCGGCCATCGCGCGTGACAGCCATACGTTTGCGCTGTTTGGGGTCGCGTCCGATGGGGGCGTTGATAATGCCTTCCGGAGTATCGGGCGTGCCTTCGACCAGCGCGATATACTGCTTATGCACGGCGCGTTCCTTGAATTGGGCTTGCAGATAGGCGTGGGCGTCCTGCGTCTTGGCGATCAGGATCACGCCGGACGTTTCTTTGTCCAGCCGGTGCACGATCCCGGCCCGTTCCGCTTCGGCCCAGTCTGCGATGTGGGGCCAGCGGGCCAGCACTGCGTTGACCAGCGTACCGGACGAATGGCCATACGCTGGGTGCACGACCATGCCCGCCGGTTTGTCGATCACGGCCAGGTCGTCGTTCTCGTACAGGACATGCAGCGGGATGGCTTCTGGTTCCGGGCCGGCATCGTCCGCTGGCAGCGGAAACCGCACCCGGATGACTTCACCGCCCTCGATGCGATAGGAAGCCTTCGACAGCCGCTCATTTACGGTCACCAGGCCCTCTCGAATCAGGTTTTGGGCCTGCACCCTGGAAAGGTCGTCGAAACGCGCGACAAGGGCCTTGTCTAGCCGCTGGTCACTGCTTTCTGCGGTGAATTCAACTGTGTGGTAGTTCTGGAAATTCTCATTCATGTTTGTGTCCATTGCGCGAGCAGGCTTGCGGCGCTAGAATGCAGCGGGTTTGTTGACCATGGAAGGTTTTTTCGACGTAAGGAGTTTGCTGCATGGCCCCGACCGACCGGTTCGTCTCTGAAACTACGTTTCGCGTGCGGTATGCTGAAACCGACGCGATGGGCATTGTCCATCATTCCGTCTATATTGTCTACTTTGAAGAAGCGCGCAGCCACTATTCGCGCACTATTGGCGCTGACTATGCGGAATTCGAACGCGACGGCTATTACCTGACCGTCGGCGAGGTCCACGCGCGCTACATGGTGCCCACGCGCTATCCCCAGGTGCTGACCGCGCGGTGTTGGGTCGATGAACTCAAAAGCCGGACGCTGACCTTTGCCTACGAAATCGTCGATGCTGAGACGCAGCAGGTGTGTGTCAGCGGCTATTCGCGGCATGTGTGCATCACTCACGACGGCCAGGTGTGCAAAATCCCCGACGACTGGGCGAAGCGCTGGAGCCAGGGCGGCCCCGAATCAGGGTAACACTTGCTGGCCCATTGCCGCCACGTTATAGCCGGGTTGCGCGGCCACCGCTGCCCGGAATTCTTCGTCCGCCAGCAGCGCGAGCACATGCTGGATCATGGGCAGGTCCACGTACTGCTTCGGAATCACCAGGTCATAGCGCTCGTGCGTGACCGGGATGAAGTCCAGGTGTAGCGCGAGCGCTGCGTTGCGAATTCCCAGTCCGCAATCCGCGCTGCCAGATGCCACCGCGGCTGCAACGGCGAGATGCGTGTATTCCTCGCGGTCATAGCCGGAGATTGTGCCCGGATCGATGCCGCGCTGCTCCAGTTCATAATCGAGCAGCACGCGCGTCCCGGCTCCCCGCTGGCGATTGACGTAACGCACACGAGGCAGGTCATCCAACGATGCGATCCCCAATGGGTTGCCCGGCGCAACCATCAGACCCTGTTCGCGATGAGTAAAGGTGACCACGTGCACCGGCAGCTCGCCCAATGTGCGCTGGATATAAGGCAAGTTGTACTCGCCCGTTTCGGGATCAAGCAGGTGCGTGCCCGCCAGGTGAGCGTGGTCCCGTTTGAGCGCGACCAGTCCACCCAGGCTGCCCACATTGGCCGACGCCAACCGGTAGCCCGGAAAACGCACCGCCAGATACTGCCCCAGCAGGTCCAGCATGGGATCGTGGCTGCCGATGGCGACAACGGTGTGCGCGATCTCGTCCTGCGCGCGAAAAAGCTGGATATCAACCGTGCTTCCGGCGTCCAGCCCTTCGGAAAAGCGTGGAACGTGCAGCAAACCATCGGCGCGCACCAATGACGTGATGACGCCTGCACCGCGCTTCAGCGGTGTAGCCAGCGTCTGTTCCCCAACCTGGCCTACCGTCACCCGCACGAAGTCATCGTCCCCGGTGGGCGAGACGATTTTGCGCGTCAGGGTAGCCGCGATGTGTGCGTAGCGCGGGGCGGGTTGGCCCAGCCAGCGAAACAAAATCGGGCGCACGAAAATCTCGCCGGTCAGGGCGGCTGATACCGGGTAGCCGGGAATGCCGATGATGGGCGTGGCGTTGACCATACCCATGATGACCGGGTGACCGGGCCGCACCGCGACCCCGTGCACCAGCAGTTCCCCGGATTCGCGCACGGCGCGTGCCGTGAAATCCCGCGATCCCGCCGATGAGCCGGACAGCACCAGCACCAGGTCATGATCGGCTGTTGCCGCCTGGATCGCGGAACGGATAGCGTCGGCGTCGTCGGGCAGCATATCCCAGCGCGTGAACTCGCCGCCCGCTTCTCGAATCTGCGCGCCGAGAACGATGCTGTTATATTCGATCACGGTTCCCGGCGGTGGATCGTCGCTGGGATGCACCAGTTCCGAGCCGGTGGGCAGCAGCGCGACACGCGGACGGCGGCGCACGCTGACCCGGCGGTGCCCGCATCCGGCCACCGCACCCAGGTCGTGTGGACGCAGGACGTGATTGGCAGGCAGCACGAGTTCGGTTGCTACCATGTCCTCGCCCATCATGCGCACATGCTGCCAGGGCGCGACCGGCGCGCGGATTTCGATTACGCCGTCGCCGACAGGCTGCGTGTGCTCGATCATGATGATGGCGTTGTATTGTTCGCCAAATGGTGCCCCGGTGTTGACCGGGAAGGCCTGCTCCGGCACCCGCAGTTGGACCGGGCGCGTTTCGGTCGCTCCCAGCGTAACGGCTGCGCTTACCGCGTACCCATCCATTGCCGCTGCGTGGAAGTGCGGGGAACTGATCTTGGCCCAGACGGGTTCTGCTATTACCCTACCTAAGGCGTCATCCAGGGCAACCGATTCGCCGGGCAGCGGCTCCCACTGGCTATGCTGCTCCAATGCGTGTTGCAGCCGCGCCTGCGCTTCGTCCAGCGGGATATCCTCCAGATAAAACTCGCGTTCCTCGGTCATCAGAACAACACCACCTCTCCCCACGACCCTTCGTACAGACCGGTCGCGTCCAACGACACCTTGAGCAAACCGGCAGCACCAACCAGCGTAAATATCAAATTGCTTTTGCCGAATACGGGCTCGGCCCAGGTTTCGCCGTCACGCTCGAACAGGCGCACCGGCACATAATCCTCACGCCCGGCAGCCGACGGCACATTCACCGCCAGCCGCGCATGAGTGCGCACCTGGAGCGGCACATCGGCCCCCAGCAGGTGTGTGATGGCGGGCACGCCAAACAGCGAATACATCACCAGCGCCGACACGGGATTCCCCGGCAGGCCGATCACGGGTTTGCCATCCACCACCGCCAGAATGGTCGGTTTGCCGGGTCTTGCCGCCACGCCATGCACCAATACCCCTGGCGCACCCAACCGGTTGATCACGTCCGCCGTCATGTCGCGCGCGCTGACGCTGCTGCCCGCCGTTACCACGAGCATATCCGATGTCTCGAACGCTTCCACGAGTGCCGCGTACAGGGCTTCCGGCTGGTCCGGGATGATACCGCCCAGGAGTGCCTCCGCTCCCGCCTGGGTACTGAGTGCGTACATCGCGCTGCTGTTGATATCGCGGATTTGGCCGGGCTGCAAACTCTGAGTGTCGGGGGATACAACTTCATCCCCGGTCGAGAACAGGCTAACGCGCGGTTTGCGGCGGACGGGCAAATCGTCTGTGATGCCCAACGCCAGCAGCGCCCCGATGTCCTGGGGTTGGAGCCGGTGTCCGGCGGGTACGATCTCAGCTCCCAGCGTCACGTCTTCACCCACTTGCAGCACATTCTCGCCGGGCGCGACAGGACGCAGCACCTCGATCTCCTCATCGGCAAAGGGCTGGGTGTGCTCGACCATCACCACCGCGTCCGCACCAGGAGGCAGCATCCCGCCGGTGTGGATCAGGGCAGCTTGTGCGGTCTGAACCTCCACCTGGGAAGCTTGGCCCATCGGTACCTCGCCGACCACGCGCAAATAGGCGGGCAGCGTATCGGACGCGCCATAGGTGCTGGCGGCCTGCACCGCGTAGCCGTCAACAGTAGAGCGCTGGAAGGCAGGCAGCGCTTCTGGGCTGGTCACAGCCTGCGCAATGACCCGGCCCAGTGCCTGCAACGTGGAAATCGCTTCTATTTCCGGGCGGTGGGTGACATGCTCCAGCCACTGGGCACGCGCGTCATCGGGGGGCAGTACTTGAAAGAATTCTGGCATGTGGTGTTTTCCTGAGGTGCGAAAATCTATTGGTAGACCAAGCCTGCTGTCCAGCAGGTTTGCTGAATCAGCAAATTCGCTAAACCAGATGGTAACAAAAAACAGCGCTGCTTCAACAACGCCGTTAGCGATCGTAGCCATGTTGGGCAATCGTCGTGTGCAGGAATCCTACAGCGACGTGATCAGGTGCCCAATCGAGGCGGCATTGAGCGCCAGCAACAGCACTACGCCCAACAGCTTGAGCGCGCTGCCCCCTCCGGCAGCCGCTTCGATGTCGGCAGGGATGTACTGGGCGTACTGAGCTAACTCGGAACTGCTGCTGTCCAGGCTGAAACTGCTCTCCACGTCGTCGAACAACCCGTCCGAAAAGTCATCGTCGTCCGCGTCGAAGTCGAACATCGCCACCCCGGATGCCGTTGATGGTGGTTCGAAAGCTGGTTGGTCGAATGCAGCAGGCTCTTCATCGTCAAACGTAAACATCGCATCTGCGGGCTCGTCAAGGTCAGGGCCGGGATCGTCCAGAGTGAAATGATCGTCAGCCAGCGCCTCGCCAAACGGGGCTGACGAGGACCCAAGGGCGTCGCTGCCAAACGGGGAGGCGTCGTCCAGGGGAGCATCCGCTGTAAAACCGCCGCTGCCAAATGCCGACGAGTCGGTTTCGCTGCCCCAGGGGGTTGTCTCGCTGCCAAACAGGTCGCTGCCAAACGCTGAGCTCCCCTCACCCGCACCGCCGCTGTCCGCGCCAAAGCCCCCGTCAAACATAATCGAGGTATCACCAAACGGTGCTGCGTTGTCTGCTGGGAAGGGCGAGGAAGCCGCCTCATCACTCGATCCTGCTTCGCCGTTGATGCCCAGGCTATCGACCCAATTGTCCAACACTTCACCGGACGGGGGATCGACCTGTTTGCCGCTGCCAAACACTGCCGGAGCATCATCGCGCCCCCACTCGACGCTGGATGCCGGACTGTCACTGGTTGGGGCAGTTGGGGCAGAGTCGCCTGTGTCGAACCAGCCGCCGAAAATATCGCTTTCGGATTGTGGGTCAGGCGTTTCGAACCCGAAACTGCTGCCTGCGGTAGCCGGAGCCGGATCGCCGCCCAGCAGACTATCCCCAGACGCCGACGCAAATTCTGCCCCGATTGGCGCGGAGGATGCTCCGCTACCTGGCGCGCCAGCATCAAACGGTGAAGGTGAAGAGGGGGCGCTGGCGGGGGAGGGGGCGCTGCCGCGCGCGGCGAGCTTCTGGTTGACCGTATCCAGTCCCTTGCGGGCACGTTCATTGCCCGGATTAATAGCCAACACATTTTCCAGGCAGATTTGTTGTTCCTCCAGCGACTCCGCAACGGCGCTGAGCCACAACCAGCCCTGTTCGTGGTGTTCGTCCTGGTCAACAACCTGCATCAACAGGGTACGCGCCTGGTCTTTCTGCCCGGCTTTGAATGCCTTTATTGCCTGCTGGACTAATGTGTTGGGTGCGGGCATGGTGTATCCTCCTGGTATGCGCTAATGCAGTCGGCAAGGGAAATTGTTCGAACCAGCACACTTGTGACAGAGTAGCCGGACAATGTTTAATGACCATACACGCCCATCGCAGTAGGACGGGCGTGAGCTATTCTGTCTGGTTGTTAGCCTGGTCACTCTTGTCCTGGCTACAGCTTATCCGCACGCCCAACAGCTATTCTTCCAAAATGCCCAGCTCTTTGGCTTCGTCATAGCCCACGCGATCCCCTTCTTCGGTGAGAATGGTCGCCGCAAGATTTTCCAGGGCATCTGGCGCGAACATGTCGTCGGCAGCACTTTCGTCTACATCCTGGCCAAACAACAGGTCAGGATCAAACTCGGCCAACGGTTCGAGTTCGGTTTCACCAGCAGCCGGTTGGGGGGGCGCTTCGGCAACCGCTTTCTTCTTCTTGCCGGTTGTGGCAGGCGGAGCAGACTTGGGGCGAGTGGCAGCTTTTTCACGTTTGGGTTTGGCTTCAGGAGTCTTGACTGCCCACGCTGCCTCACCGATCATCTTGATCATCTGATCGACGGCCCGCCGCCCAAACATCGTCACCGGGCCGAACGCCGGGCGATTGCTGCCATCGAAAATGAGGCCCATGAAATAGTGCACACCCAACGACAGGCCGAACACGTCCAGACGCTCACCGTCGTAATAGTGCATGGTCCAGGCATTGCCGCCGACCAATGTGCTGACATCGGCGGCACGCGAGAAAGCCGGACCTAGAATCACGGCCAGCTTTTCGCGGTCGATGTACCCGGTGGCACCCTCATCGACCAATACGCGCCCGTTGCGATCCGCCAGAATGATGCCCATCGCGCCGACATCGCGCATCAACTGCACGATGTCGGCACGTAGCCCATCTACATCAAGAGCTGGCACCGGCCCCAGGTCGGGGCGTGAGGGCGCGTCTGGCTGCCGTTCACCAGCCAGGGCCGCTTCGCCATCGAGCGCAATACGTAACCCGCGCAGGAATGGCTCGGCTACCGGACGCATGAAATATTGGAATGGCGCATCGCCGATGTCTTCTTCCTGGTCACCCGGTTCAGCCAGTACGATCACGGGCGTTTCCAGGGATAAATGGGAGATGCGTCTTGCCAGGTCGATCCCATTCATCTCGCCAGGAATGTCATACGCAGTCACGACAAGCGCGATGGTTGAATTTTGGACTTCTTCCAGCACATCTTCAGCGGCTGGGACCTCCACCAGGATGTACTGGCGGTTTAGCAGCGCAAACGCTCCGCGCACGATGCGCGCCACATCAACGCTTTGATCAACTACGACTATTCGGGGAACAGACGGCATGGTAGCTACCCTAGCAACATGATGATAAAAGACACCATAATTATACCCACTTTAATGATCATAAAAAACCATACATGAGTCATGGTTTTCTGTTTCTATCGTAACCGATTTGCCGGAGGTTGCAAGCAACGAACCCTTATGCAGCATGTGAAAATCACGAAAAATTCATGATTCGCTAAGGTAGTGTTGGCATTTTCGCCTAAGAATAGCGCAAAACTGAGCGTAGCTTTCAACTCGGCCTGATGTTAGGGGCGCAGCGTGGCTACCAGGCGTTGCGGGTGCAACAGGCTTTCCAGCGCGTCGTCAATGGTGCGGAAAATAATGTCGGCAGCGAGCAGTGCCGGAGTTGCCGTGCCTTCTGGCCCCAAGACGGCGATTCCCAGCGCCGCAGTGCGCAGCATCTCCACGTCGTTGCGGCCATTACCCACCGCAATGGTGTGCGCTGTGCCAAGTGTTTCCAGCAGGGCACGTTTTGCGGGGGCACCGGCTCCCTGAGGGGTGCGATGTGCCGCAATAGGCAGCTCCGCGATCACCTCGTCCAGTGTGCCGTGCGTATCTGCCGTCATCACCACCAGGGTCAACTGCGTGCCCAACTCGGTTAGAAGCTGGCGCGTGGATGCTGCGATCAGTCCATCGCAGGCCAGAGTCCCGTTGAGATCAAACAACACGGTGTTGATCTGTAGCTTAGCTTGTCCTGGAATTGAGAGTAAAAACACCATCAGCCGTACCGGTCCCTTCCTGCTAAATCTCGGCGCGGGTTTATTGACTTGAGCAAAGGCTTATGCTATCATGCAGGCGTCTCAATAGATTATCGGCCTATTGTGCCTTTTCATTCTAGCTTTAGACAAATTTCTGCCAATCCCCCACGAACGGGAAAGGAGCACGATCCCATGGCGAAATCGCGGACAGAGTTGATGGTTGATCGCTTGCGCGATTTGCAGGCCGGCACACCAGACATTGAAGCCTCTGCCGTTGTAAGTGTAGACGGGTTGATTATGGCGTCGTCGCTGCCTGCCGGGGTCGAAGAAGACCGCGTTTCGGCTATGTCAGCGGCCATGCTCTCGCTGGGCGAGCGCATCGCCGGTGAGCTTGGTCGCGGTTCGTTGGATCAGGTGTATATTCGCGGCGACAGCGGCTTTGTGATGCTATTGTCCATTGGGGACGAAGCCGTCCTCACGGCGCTGGTCCGCGAAAGCGCCAAGCTGGGCCTGGTCTTCCTGGACATGAAACGCGCTGCTGGCGACCTGGAAAAGCTGGTCTAGGTTAAATGTAAGCAACTATGCTTGAGACGGGCTGATTGTTGACTTCACGTGTCAGCATAGCCCGATCTCGCGGCGCGCCGGACAACCCTATTACGGTACCCCAGCGGCGGGGAATGAGGTGGCATACCTTAGCTTCCCCGTCGTTTTTGTAGTTGAGTTGAAGGAATACACATCGGATGCCGAAATACATCTTCTGTACGGGGGGAGTCGTGAGTTCGGTGGGTAAAGGCGTGACTGCCGCCGCCATCGGACGCATATTGAAATCCCGCGGGGTCAAAGTGGCGATCCAGAAACTCGACCCGTACCTCAACGTCGACCCCGGCACCATGAGCCCCTACCAGCACGGCGAAGTGTTTGTTACCGCCGATGGTGCAGAGACGGACCTCGACCTGGGCCACTATGAACGCTTCACCGACGAGAACCTGGATCAAACCTGCAATGTCACTACCGGGCAAATCTACGCCGAGGTGATCCGCAAAGAACGGCGCGGTGACTACCTGGGCGGTACGATCCAGGTGATTCCGCACATCACTAACGAGATCAAGCGGCGCATTGCGTTGGTCGGAGCCAAGAGCGACCCGCAGGTCGTGATCGTTGAAGTAGGCGGCACGGTAGGCGACATCGAGGGCCAGCCGTTTTTCGAAGCCATTCGCCAGATGCGGGCTGACATCGGGCGCGACCAGACGCTGTACGTGCATGTCACCTTTCTGCCCTATATCGGCGCGACGAGCGAACTCAAGACCAAACCCACCCAGCACAGTGTCCGCGAACTGCGCGGCATTGGTATCCAGCCGCAAGTGATCATCGCGCGCACCGATCATGCCGTGAGCCAGGAGATTGTGGACAAAATTGCGCTGTTCTGCGATGTAGAGCGGCGGGCCGTGATCCCGTTGGAAACCACCGACAACATCTACGATGTGCCGCTGGTGCTGGAAGACGCTGGTTTGGGTGACTACATTGTCGAGCAGCTCCAGCTCGAAACAGACCCGCCCGAACTGGGTGAATGGCGCGACCTGGTGCGCCGGATGCGGGGTGTAAGCGAACTGCTACGCGTGGCAATTGTAGGCAAGTACGTCGAACTGCGCGATGCCTACATCAGTGTCAAAGAAGCGCTGAGCCACGCCGCTGTTGCCCACAACCGCGACCTTGAAATCGAATGGGTGTACTCCGGTGACCTGGAAAAAGACCGTTGCTGGGAACAACTGGACGGCGTCAGTGGGATCGTGGTGCCGGGCGGTTTTGGCTATCGTGGCATCGAAGGCAAAATCCTGGCGGCGCAGTATGCGCGCAACCGGCAGGTGCCCTACCTGGGTTTGTGCCTGGGTATGCAGGTAATGTGCATCGAGTTTGCGCGGTCCGTGCTGGGCCTGGAAGACGCTAACAGCACCGAATTCGATAGTTCATGCGAACATCCTGTGATTGACTTGATGCCCGATCAACAAGGTGTGGTGAATCTCGGCGGCACTATGCGTCTGGGGATATACCCCTGTGTGCTGTCCTCCTCTACCGAGGCTGCACGTGCTTACCAGCAGCCCGCCGTTGACGAACGGCATCGCCATCGTTTCGAGTTCAATAACCGCTACCGCGACATGTTCGAGCAGGCGGGGGCACGTTTCAGCGGTTTGAGTCCGGACGACCGGCTGGTTGAGATCATGGAGTTGGTGGACCATCCCTTTATGCTGGGCAGCCAGTTTCATCCCGAATTCCGGAGCCGTCCGAACCGTCCTCACCCATTGTTCCTGGCGTTTATCCAGGCGGCCATGTCCTATGCCGTCAGCGCCAGCCCACAATCCGAACCTGAATCGCATTCAGCGGAGGTCGAAGCCTGAGCTATGTCTAGCACGTCCATCGAACGGTACATTCGCGCCATGCCTAAGATTGAGCTGCACGTCCACCTGGAAGCCACCATGCGACCGGAAACCCTGTTTGAGCTGGCGCAGCAAAACGGCGTTGTGCTGCCAGTAATGGACCAGGCCGGGCTGAAAGACTGGTTCAAGTACACAGATTTCGACCATTTTGTGAGTATTTTTGGCCTGATCTGCCAGTGCCTGCAAACCCCGGATGATTTCGAGCGCGTGGTCTATGAGCATGGTCAGACGATGGCGCAGCAAAGCATTCGCTACTCCGAAATTACGTTCACGCCCGCGTCGCACGTCACGGAGGATTTATCCTGGCTAGCGCTGTTTGACGGGATCACCGCCGGACGCCAGCGTGCACAGGCAGATTTCGGCGTGGAAATGCAGTGGATTCCCGACATCGCACGCTGTTTCCCGGAGACAGCGGAACCGGTTGTCGAGTGGGTGACGGCACCCGAAGCGCAGACGGGGGGCGTGGTGGCGTTGGGCCTGGGCGGGCCGGAAGTTGGTTGGCCGCCGGAGTTGTTTGAGGAAGCGTTCACTGCCGCCCGCGAACGTGGCCTGCACAGCAATCCCCACGCCGGGGAAACCGTCGGCCCGGAGAGCGTCTGGGGCGCACTGCGGACGCTGAAGGCGGAACGCATTGGGCATGGCGTGCGCGCGGTCGAAGACCCAGCATTGGTTGCCTACCTGGTCGAGCATCAGGTGCCGTTGGAGATCAGCCCCACCAGCAACCTGTGCCTGGGTGTGTACCAATCCTATGCCGAACATTCACTGCGCCAACTGGTGGAGGCCGGGGTCCCCGTGATCTTTAACACGGATGATCCGCAATTGTTCAATGCTACACTGAACGACGAATATCTGCATGTTGTGCAGGACTGCGGGCTGAGTTTGGATCAGTTGGAAAACAGTGTCCTGGCCGGCATTCGTGCCAGCTACCTCCCGGAAGCACGCAAAACCGAACTGCTCGACGAATTCTGGGCGGATTTTGTACGGCTGCGGACCGAAATGGAGTTGGATGGGTGATGGACCTTGAAGCGCTGTGGGCAGGCCTGCTCAGCCGCGATTCGGACACGGTGCTCGAAACCTGGCACGCGCTGAACAGTGAAGAACAGGCCGCCGTGTATGCGCATCTCAAGCGTATGACCACCGAGGACGGTTGGAGCGAGCCCCAACGCATCTCGGCCCAGGCCGCGCTTGATGCGCTGGATACAGACGATACAAGCCAGGGCGGGTAGCCTGGCTTGTGGTTTGAATCGCAGAAACCTGTGGCACATACCTCAGGCGTTGCGGTGGTGATCGATGAGTTCGATGATTTGCAGCAGCACCTGTCGCACACTCGACTTCTGGGTTGCCACGCACGGCATCACAGTCACGTCTTCGCCAGGGTTGCTGCGGCGGCGAATCTCGGCCAGGCTGACGGCCCCCGGCAGGTCGGTTTTGTTGGCGACGACCAGATAGGGTACGTCGTGGAAGTCGGAGAACAGGCGAATCAGGTCGGCGGCTTCGGGAAAGGATGGCGGATCGGTGCTGTCCACCAGGACGATAAACCCGTTCATTTCGCGCGCCAGGATTTCCCACATAAAGTCAAACCGTGCCTGTCCTGGCGTGCCGTTGAGGTGCAACACGCGGCCATCCAACTCTACCCGGCCATAGTCCATTGCCACCGTTGTCTCAGCTTTGATCCCCCGGTCTTCGGTGGTGATCTTGCGCTCCGTCGTGACCACTGCGATGTCGGAGATTGTGCTGATAAACGCCGTTTTGCCAGAATTGAACGGGCCAGTGACGATAATCTTATACAGATTTGACACAAAACCCTCCTTGAAAGGGGGATACTGCACTTTGCGTTAACAGCCTTATTGTAGCGCGGATCGCCCTATGAGTCATCCGCGTGCTTGAAATCAACAAACCGGTAACCCACGCCACGCTCGGTCAAAATGTACTTGGGATTGGACGGGTCTTCCTCGATTTTCTCACGCAGGTAGTTGACATACAGGCGCACGTAATGGGTTTCATCCCGGTATTCATAGCCCCACACTTTGGCCAGCAGTTGTTCATGGGGTACTGTCCAACCCGCGTTTTCCACCAGATGATACAGCAGGCGGTATTCGGTTGGTCGCAGCTTGATCGGGGCGCCATCAACGACTACCTCGCGGCGATTGAAGTCGACGCGCAACCGATCATCGATACGCAGCACAGCTTGCTCCGGCGATGCGCTTGGCATTTCGGCGCGGCGCATGACCGCGCGGACTCGGCTCGACAGCTCCCGCGAGCCAAACGGCTTGGTCACATAATCGTCCGCGCCCAACTCTAATCCGTAGACTTTATCGTCTTCTTCGCCTTTGGCAGTCAGCATGATCACGGGAATGCTGGAAAACTCGCGCAGCATCCGCAGCGTTTCAAACCCGTCCAATTCGGGCATCATCACATCAAGCAGCACCAGGTCTGGCAGTTGGGTGCGGATCATTTCCAGCGCTTCAAGGCCGTTGTGGGCTTCAAAGACCTGGAAGCCTTCTAGTTCCAGGTTCATGCGGATGAACCCGATCATACGCGGTTCATCATCCACCACAAGAATTCGTTTAGCATCGCGCGCAAGACCGCGCGGTGGCTTACCTGACGACATTGCTATTCTGCTCCAGTTAGGATGTGCTGGCACCGGCGCTCAAAACAGCACACAGGCCAGCACGCAAAACGTATTATTTCGGCATTTTCTGCGTCGTGTTGATATGCTTGAATGTGACGCAGCGGTGCGTATCCCGTTACCACGGCTTAGTCCTTGTAGAAGGCCACGATCTCTTCCTCCTCACCGGAAGGCATGATCTCGATGAAACTGATACGCCACCAGGGCATGATAATTGTGTGCACTTCGGGCAGTACATAATGCACATCTTTTCCGTCACGACGACGTGGATTGATCAAGAAAACTGCGGTGTCAGTGGATTCGGGCAACGTTTCCACTTCGGCCAGAATGGGCTCTTCGTTGGTTACGTGGACGAGTAGGGTTTGCATAAGCGTGATGGTCTCCGCTATTCAAAGTAAATGTGAAACACAAGCTTGCCGATCCGCACTTCGTCGCCGTCGCGCAGCACACGTGGCTGGTACGGGATCAAACGCTGGCCGTTGAGGTGCGTACCATTAGTGCTTCCCAGGTCGACCAGAGTGAGGGTATCTTCGCCGCGCCGGATGCTGGCATGTTGGCGCGAAACGCCGTTTTCGGCAGCCCCATAGGGGCCCATATCCAGGTCGGGAAATGTCTGAGACTTGGTATCGGAACGCCCGAGCAGCACTTCTTCCTGAGCAGCGAGGCGGATTGGCTCGTCAAAATCGCGCACACGGATCACAATCGATTGGGACCTGAAATGGGCCGTGCCCCAGGTCAGGCGCTTGGCCAACTCAGCCTGGTTTGTATCAACCAGGCGGTTGGTAGCCAGGGCGTCCTGGTCTCCAAAAAACGGGTGGCCACATTCTTCACAGAAAAACATACCTTCCCGATTGTTGTGTGTGCAATTGGGACACTCTCTCATTGGTCTCCCTCGCCGCTTGGTTTTGGCAAGGCCAACAGCATACGGGTGCCAAACTTGAGCGTCTTGCGACCCTCTTCCGAAAGCATATTCGTTTTGGAAACACGCCGGGCTTCCATTGCCGCACGCTGAGCCAGGTCTTCCTGGCCAACGGCCAGCAAACGAGTGGCCAGGTTTTCCAGGCGGCGCGTGGCCTCGACGATATTCCCCTGGGCGACTGACTGTTCGGCTTTTTGCTGCATCCGGTACAAGGTGAGTTTGCCCAGCGCATCCAAAATGGCCAGGGGAGGTTCCTCCGGGGCAGGATTGCGTGCGATTTCCACCGAAATATCGCTCAGTACCTTGTAGCCCTCGCGTTCGGCCATCAGCACATCGCCGGTGACATCCAGCCGGGCAACGGTACGGAAACCGGTTTTGGAACTCGGCGGCATCTGCAACTGGATCAGCGCTGAGACCGGGCGACCAAACTCCAGGCTGCCAAGCGGGATCGGCTGGGGGCTAACATCGGCAGGCTGGGGCGTAGGTGACAGCTTGAAGACCGATTCCAGTTCGACATCGGCATCGGGGGCGATAGTAAGCTGGAGCCGCTCGGTGAACGATGCGCCCAGGCTGCGCACCCGCTCGTTAAGGAAGCGCACGACCGAGGACGGCGAGTTGATGTAGGCTGAATAGCCCCCGGTCCTTGACGCCAGCGCATCGAGGAAATCATCGTTCCACTCTTCGCCAATGCCCATTGCGCTGATGCCGATGCCAAGTTCGGACGCATCTTCCGCCAGCATCAGGCACTGGTTTTCGTCGCCAAATGTGCGGCCATCGGTCAGCAGAATCACATGGTTAACATACTTGGAATTGAGATACCGTTCGGCCTCTTTCATCCCGGCAGCTAACCCGTGGAAAATCTCGGTGCCGCCCCCTGCCCGCATCATGGAGATGATCGAGCGCAACGATTGCTTGTCCTGGATGGGTTCAGCGGGAATCATGACGTCCGCTCGATCACTAAAGCTGATCACGGACAACACATCGCCTGCGGCCATTTGATCGATGATCTGGTGTGCAGCGATCTTCACTTTTTCCAGACGAATACCGCGCATTGAGTTACTGCGATCCAACACCAGGGTCAGGTTCATACGGGTGTCGGGCCGGTCATTTACTGAGGCCTGAGTCGCGGGGATCACTTCGAGCAGCAAATAGACGACTTGTGGTTCTTCCAACGTAGTCAAGACGCGCTTGCTGGGAGTCACACGCAGCGAATAAAAATTCGGCTCGTCGGCGAAGTCACGGCGAGCCAGATCGTACTCAGCCCGGTTGATAGGGTCACCCAACAACTCGTAAGCAGCCGCAATATCCCGAAACTGTAAATCAGCGCCTTCATTCCCGTTGGCGTCTGGGTGAAAGCGCCGGGCGGCGATGCGGTAGGCTTCTCGAATGTCTTGCTGAGTCGCCTCGGGCGGAATCCCTAAAATGGCATACAGGTTACGCGATGGATCCATGAGTATGTGCCGCCGTTTTTTGGTGTGCCATTAACCAGGAACGTGAATGAGAACAACCGTAATGTTATCCGATCCGCCACGTTCATTAGCCAGTTTGACAAGCTGATTACAGGTTTCTTGTGGATCATTGTAACGATTAATCATCTCGGAAATGGTATCTTCAGACACCAGATTCCACAAACCATCACTGCACAACAGCAGCCGGGCGCGAGGGGACAACCGGCGTGTAATTGCGTCTACGTCCAGGCTGTCGTTTTGCCCAATGGCGCGATAGAGCACGTTCCGCTGGGGATGTTGAATCGCTTCTTCGTGTGTCAATTGATCCAGCTCGATCAAGCGTTGGACCAGCGAATGGTCGCGCGTGATTTGCTCAATACCTTCGTCGCTGATCATGTATGCCCGGCTGTCGCCGACGTGCGCAATATATGCCAGGTCGCCCAGGATGACGGCGGCGGTAACGGTTGTGCCCCCTTCGGGAATCGCGTCGGTAACAGCATCGTTAGCTTTTTGAATCGCCATGCGCAGCACTTCGGCAATCGAGGGGCGGTCGGGATCGTTCATTTGGTCCTGAAGTACGGACATATAGATTTCGGAGATGATGAATTGCGCCACCATGCGAGTCGTCAAGGCGGACGCTTTCTCGCCATCGTGGTGGCCACCCATGCCGTCGGCCACAACAAACAGGCCAAAATCGGGCAGGTCATCGCTGCTCGTTCCCGAAGAAACGATGCTCAACATGGCGTCCTGGTTGTTACCGCGCACCATGCCTACATCGCTAAGTTGGCCAAAGACCACGCGCTGTCCAGGTTTAGGCATAATCGTTTCCAGTGGCGGCAAAGGCCGGGTACCAGCCAGTACTGCCTGGTCAAAATTTGAGGCTACAACCGGTGTGTCATGGGCTGAGGACCGGACGGCTTCTTCTGGCGGGGTATCTTTAACCTCGTCTGTAGGGGAGTCGATCACCGGCTCGGGTTGCGCAACTGGCTGCACCTCATCATGTGTGATTGTGATCTCGTCTTCGGTTGATGCTGCACTGGAGTTGCTTGACAGGCCCAGTACACGACGCAAGAAATCCATAACCTTGTCTCCGGCAGATTATGCCTTGAGTGCGTAAACGTAATGATCCATAGAGCCAATATACACTACATCATCGTGTACAATTGGCGAGGCGGGAATGGCACCTCCGGTCTCAAAACTCCAGCGCAATTGCCCTTTCTTGGCGTCTACGCTGTAGACCTTGTGGTCGATGCCACCAAAATAGACCACGCCATCAACGTAGGCCGGTGACGAGGTAATCTGGCTTTCGGTGTCGTATTTCCACCGTTCTTTGCCGCTGGAAACGTCAATCGCGTACAGGCTGCCATCGACAGAGCCGACAAACACCTTGTCGTCGCCCACAGCCGGGGAGGAGATGATCGGTTTGTTGGTGCGATAGGCCCATATCTTCCAACCGCGGGTGATGTCCAAGGCATAGATATGCCAGTCCAGCGAGCCAAAAAACACCCGGCCATCATATTCTATGGGAGAGGACGACACCGCACGTTTGGCTTTGAAGCGCCACACGGGTTGCCCCGACAAGTCCAACCCAACCACTTCACCGGACTCCAGCCCGACGATGATCAATTCTCCGGTGACGAGGGGGCGCGACCGGATCGCGGCTCCACCGGGCCAATCCCACTGCACGCGCCCAGTTGAGAGGCGCACTGCATACAACCGACCGTCGTCGCTGCCGAAGAAGGCGTGTCCGTGAGCAATAGTGGCCGACGACTGAACCGGGCCACCCGTCTGGACCGACCACGCCAAATCCCAGGTGCGCATATCTAGCGCGTACATCTGGCTATCCAACGACCCAAACAGGATCAGGTTTTCGGCAGGCACGATGGCTGGGGTGGACACGATCCCTTCGCCAACAGGGTATTTGCTACGGAATGAGCCATCAGCCGCATTTAGCGCATAAAGATTGTGGTCAAACGCGCCAATATACAACACATTTTGATGCACTGCTGGCGAGGACCGGATCTCGTCCTCGCATTGGAAGCGCCACAGTGGTTCGATACCTTCGCCGATTGCGCCCCATTCAGACATTTCATCTGCGGAGTCAGCATCGGTGTGAATAGCCCCACTGAACGCAGCGGGTTTGGCCAGCGCTTCTAGGTTTTCTTTCATCACCGTGGCGTTCGGATAGCGTTCACCGGGTTCGAATGCCAGCGCTTTCATGATGATCGCTTCGAACTCTGGTGAAACAGCCGAGTTTGCATCGCGGATGGGACGTTCGGCAAACGTAAAAGGCGGCTCCAAACGCGGATCGCGGCGGGTGAGAAGATGATGCATCGTCGCGCCGATTCCGTACACATCGCTGGACGGGCTGGCCTCACCTTTGTACTGCTCTGGCGCGCTGTAGCCTTCGGTCCCAATCATGGTGCCTTTTTGGCCCTGCTGGAAGATTTTGGCGATGCCAAAGTCGACCAGGCGCAGCCGCCCATGCTGGTCGATCATGATGTTCGATGGCTTGACGTCGCGGAAGATAACGGGAACGGGTTCCTGGGCGTGCAGGTAGCCCAGCACATCGCACAACTCGATGGTCCATTCCAGGACTGTCTCGACGGGCAGGAACTCGGTCATCGAATTGAGAATCGCCTCAAGATCGCGACCATTGATATATTCCATGACAACATAGGCGCGCGTTTTGCTGGGGAAGTAGTCGTAGATTTCTGGTACCGCTGGATGGCTGAGCGAAGCCAACATATCCGACTCGCGCTCAAACGTGCGTAGTGTCATCTCGCGCATGGCCTGGTCGGTGTTGGTCAGGTTCAGCATTTCTTTGACTGCGACGAGGCGCGTTACATTCGGAAAGTGCAAGTCCCGCGCCTGGTAAACAGACCCCATGCCACCCACACCAATCACACCAGTGATTCGGTACCGGCCCTGGAGCACGGAGCCGGGTTGCAGCGCCCCTTCTCCAGCGGGTTGTTCAGGTATATTCCTGGCAAACTGCGTTGTATCAACCATCAAGCCTAACCTTTAAGCTAATCCAAATCCGGCAAACGTAAGGTGGATGGCAAACTACTTTGAGGCTATTATAGTGTTCCAGTAAGGTTCTCGCAATTGCTGTGCGAGAGGGAAGCCGCATGATAGCCCGCACCACACACACCCTTAACAGTAACGGAAAAGGCACCTGTTTTTCAAGTGTTTCTTTTGCTTTGTACCTACATATCCCATTTTGCCACAGCCGCTGTACCTATTGCGACTTCAATACCACGACCGGCCAGGAAACCCTCATTGGACGGTACGTCCAGGCGTTAACCCGTGAGATACGCCTGGTGGGTGGCTTGCAGCGCCTGCCAGTTCATACCATCTATTTTGGCGGCGGAACACCGAGTTTGGTGTCGCCAGAAGATGTCGGCGCGATTATCCAACAGTGCCGGTCCACCTTCGACCTGGCTCCTGACGCCGAGATCACGCTCGAAGCCAACCCCGGCAGCGTCATACAATCCCACTTGCACAAGCTGCGCCAGGCGGGTGTGAATCGTCTGAGCATTGGTATGCAGTCGGCGCACCAGCGCGAACTACGTTTGTTTAGGCGTCCACATACCCTGGATGATGTATGGCACGCCACTCGCTATGCCCGGCAAGTGGGGTTTGACAATTTCAGCCTGGATTTGATCTACGGTGTGCCCCATCAAACGCTGGCGATGTGGCAGCACAGCCTGGACACTGCGCTGCTGATGAACCCTTCTCACCTTTCATTATACAGCCTGGGGATAGAAGATGGCACCCCCATGCAGCGCTGGATTATGACGGGACAGCTACTACCACCCGACTCTGACCTGGCGGCGGATATGTATGAGTGGGCGTGCGAACGCCTGGCCGCCGCCGGATTCGAACACTACGAGATCAGTAACTGGGCCAGGCCGGGTTATGCCTGCCAACACAACGTGCACTACTGGCGCAACCTACCCTATTTAGGGCTGGGAGCTGGTGCGCACGGCTACGCAAACGGTCAACGATATGCGAATATAGCCCAACCCGCCCACTACATTGACCGCATTGAGGGCCAGCCCACGCCACTGCCCTTTCCATGTTCGGCAGCGACGGACACCCTGGAATCGGTTGACACTGCCGAAGAAATGAGCGAGACCCTGTTGATGGGCCTGCGGCTGATACAGGGCGGCGTTGGGATGGCTGACTTTTGGGCGCGTTTTGGCCAAGATATGTGGGCGGTGTTTGGCGCACAATTTGAACGCTTGATTGCTCAAGGGTTGCTCGAACACACCGACGGCGAACGGGTCCGACTGACGGCCAAGGGCCGGTTGCTGGGCACCCTCGTTTTTGCTGAATTTGTATAGGAGCCGCATTTGTTTGGGAAATCATCTGTTGGGGAGAAATTGTCGATGAAGCGTTGGGTCTACCTGGTAGTTGTGTTCCTCATGTTGCTGCTGTTGGCCGCGTGCGGTAGGGATTCTGACGATGACACGGATGACTCCTTGTCTCTCACACCTTCACCAAACGGTGATACCACTGGCGATGACAAAGTCGACTCGCCTGACGCGCTGGGTGAGGTGGACGTTTCGGATCAGGAAGCATCACTCAGCCAGCTGGACCGGCAGGAACTGGCCGCTCTCCAGCGCGACTACGAACTGCTGGACGAGGACCTGGACACCATTTCCAGCATCTGGGAGATAATCGCCAGCGGGGAAGGCGGTGCTGCCTGTGAGCCCCAGCCGGAGCGGAAACGCCCGTCAGAAGCGATTACGTCCGTCAGTGACGATTCGCCGAATATCGCCCTGGCCAATACTCTTCAGGCTGCTGCCATCGCAACGGACGAAGCCTTTGAACGTTGGCGTCAGGAATGTACCATCGACTCGGAGGTCATTCCGATTCCAGAGGCCCAGGCGATACTCAACGGCTCCATCGCGGATGCGCGGCGTCACCTTGATGCCGCCCAGACTATGTTGTCCGATATCCAGGTCGTGCCCGGCGGAACCAACGAAGACTAAACAGGCGCTATTCTTCTGCGCAGAGCAGGGGAGTAGACTTGAGCGCTGGAATATCACCTGCGCCGCTAGCGAACATCGCGATCCGCAGCTGGGTTGTCAGTTCCCAGATAAGCTGGTGCACGGCTTCTAACGACTGATCGGCAGCCTTGAGGAACGGGCCGGCCAGTCCGCCCAGGTCCGCGCCGAGGGCAATACACTTGGCGATGTCCAGGCCGTCACGCAGGCCCCCACTGGCAAATATGGGCAGTTCGGGAGCTGCTTCACGTACATACTGGATGCTGTCGGCGGTTGGAATGCCCCAATCGGCGAAGGCGCGGGCGACATTGGCATGGCGCGCATCCGGCGCGCGGTAATATTCCACTTCGCTCCACGACGTGCCACCCGCCCCAGCGACATCAATGGCTGCTACGCCTGCATCCGTCAAGCGGCGTGCTACCTCAGACGAGAAACCCCACCCTACCTCTTTGGCGATGACGGGCACTTCCAGCTGGCGACAGACTGCTTCGATTTTGTGGAGCAAGCCGCTGAAGTCGCCGTCGCCTTCGGGTTGCACGGCTTCCTGAATGGGGTTGAGATGCAGGATCAGCGCGTCCGCCTGGACCATGTCAACAGCACGGCGGCATTGGTCGATGCCATAGCCATAGTTAAACTGCACCGCTCCCAGGTTGGCCAACAGCAGAATGTCGGGTGCAACCTCGCGCATGGCAAAGGTATCCGCAACGTTGGGGTTTTCAATCGCTGCGCGCTGCGAACCGAGGCCCATCGCGATCCCGGCGGTTTGTGCCGCTTCGGCCAGGATGCGGTTAATGCGCTGGGCGAGTTCGGTGCCACCGGTCATTGACGAGATCAGGATGGGACTGTCCAGCCGCTTGCCAAAGACGGTGATCGTCGTCGTGATGCTGGCCAGGTTAAGCTCCGGGACAGCCTGGTGCACAAACCGGAAACGTTCCAGGCCAGTGGTCAAGTGCGGAAACTGCACTTGTTCTTCCAGGTTGATGCGAATGTGATCGTCTTTGCGGCGTGTGGTTGTGGCCGCTGGCGTAACTTTTGCCATCAAGGGGTGTTCCTTAATCTCGACAACGCTTAGCAAAGCGTGTAGACTTGCTTCCGGAATAGAATATACCAAAAATGTCTATCCGGCGCAGGATGGTTGAGGTAAAATAGACCGGTAGTTGCTACTGAGCTACCTGACATAGCCACACTTTGGAGGTAAAGCAATGGCAGAAGATATCAAGCAGAAGGTTTCGAAGATCATCGAAGACCTGCTCGGCGTAGATGCTGCGAAGATCACACCGGAAGCGCGTTTTCGTGAAGACCTGGAAGCCGACTCGTTGGACCTGGTGGAATTGATTATGGCCTTTGAGGACGAATTCGGCGGCGAGATTTCGGATGAAAAAGCGCAAGAAATCGAAACCGTCGGGGATGCCATCACCTATATCACCACCGAAATGCAGAAATAGCGCATTATCAACACCAGGGCGGCGGTACGAGGCGATGTGGCGTAACGGGGCAACCCGCCAACCCGCATGTAGTCAACAACCGCCCCTTTTTTGTTTCTAGCCATTATTCCAACAGGCTGGCTTCGCCTGGTTTGGTTGGTCTATCTTCCCACAGATATGGCCAGAGATTGATCATCCAGGCCAGTATCGATCCTACGGTCATACCGGCGATTCCGAAGCCAGTCTGCACGTCTATTTCGAAGTTGTCCAACAGCGTCTTGGCCCGCGAAAGCCCTTCCCATCCGGCCAGTACCCCAATCCCGGTTAGGCCCACCAATAGCCACGCCTGCCAGGTTGCTGGTAAACGGTAAGCACGGCTGGCGGCCAGCACCAGCGCCAACCCCAGCAGCGTCATCTGAAACATCTGGCGATAGTTCGGATCGTTGGAGGCGGTATCAAGGTACTCTCTGGGTGGGACCATGTGCACCACCAGCACCAGCGCGAGTCCGCGCAGTAGCCAGCGCCCGCGTGCTTCCTCCAGGTTATTGGCTGCTAGCGCCAACGCCCCCGCGAGCAGCACCAGCGGCAGCCGCAGCAAAAAGCTGGTCCACATTTCCGGGGATTCACTGCGCACAGCAGGATGCAAGCTGGACCACTCCGCCAGGTCGTAAGCGTGCATGGTGAAACCCGCGGTTTCGTGCGCAAACCAGGGCAGGTAGTAGCACACGACCGCCAGTACTACACATCCGATCACCAACCATACACGCATGGTCTAACCTCCAAACGGGTAGTGCTTATGACTGCACGGCTAGCGCGTCGATCTGCTCGCGGATAGATGCATCCTCTTCCGCCTGGCGCACAAAGAAATCGGCCATGAACTGGCTGCGCCGCTGGCGAAGCGCCATCGGGGCCACCGCGCGAATATCGCTCACGTCGGCTACATCGCGCCCGTCAGCCGCAGCGTTGGCGCGAGCCGCCTCGAACATGGCGTATTCAGCCCGGTGCGAGTCGATCTCAAGCTGCTGAACCAGCGTCAGGCCAACCTCTATCGCCTCATCGGCCAGTCTGGTTTCTCTCAGCAGGTCCCGCGCTAGGGCGACTTCTTCGCGCGCGGCTTCCGAAAGCTCCGCCCACTCCATCAAAAAGCGGCGGCGGTGCTGCTGGTAGCGGCGCACCCGCTGGTAAACTTCCAGCCGCTCCTCGAATGTTATCAAGCCCTGGACCGGCACGCGCAGCCCAAACCGGTCCATAATCTGCGGGCGCAGGCGCCCTTCTTCGGGATTCATTGAGCCGATGAGCACGAATCGCGCGCTGTACGTGCCCGCCATCGCGCCGCGCCGCACAGTATAGTGGCCCTGGGCTGCCGCATCGAGAATCGCGTCCACGATGATGTCATCCAGCAAATTAACTTCGTCGATATAGAGCAGGTTCTGGTCTGCGCGGGAGAGGATGCCGCGTTCCAGGCGCACCTTGCCCTGCTGCACCGCGATGCGCTCATTCACGCCCCCGACCACGTCTTCCAGGCGGGCGTTAAGTGGCAGCTCGACCAGTTTGACGGCTTCCAGCCGCGAAATCGGCTCCCCGGCGGCCAACTTGCGACGGCATTCCGAGCACACGTCGGGATCGCCGTTGTCGTCCAGGTCCCCGGGCAGACAACCTTCGGCGCACGTGCTGACCTCGATGTAAGGTAGTACGTCGGTCAAACTGCGAACAGCGGTTGTCTTGCCCGTACCGCGCGGCCCAATGAGCAGTACTCCACCCACTGCCGGATTGATGATTGAGAGCAGCAGTGCGGTCCGCATTTCGTGCTGGCCCACGATAGCAAAAAAGGGATAAGGCCTGTGGTCGGCCAGCCCTAGTTCGGCAGCGGGCTGACGCAGTACGCGACGCGCGCCAGAGCCGCGCAGTAAATCTAGCAGGCGCGATTTTTGCGCCCCGGAATCAAAGTCGGGCAGAATGTCGTCTATCGGCATGACTACGTCCTATAACTCGTCGTTTTCTGCTGTGGCCAGTTGTTGGCGCAGCGCTTGTTCGCGTGTCTGGCGGCGTTTGCGTTCAGCCTGGCGTTCATGAGCTTGCTGGTAACGCAGTTGTTCTTCCGGCGTTTCTACACACAGCGGCGGCACCGGGTTGGGACGCCCCTGGGGGTCCACGGCCACATACACCAGGTATGCGACGTTGGTTTGCACCTTATCCCCCGTCATGGGATTTTCGGCAGTGACCTCGACGCGCACTTCCATCGAGGTTCGCCCGGTGTAGGTCAGTGCGGCCATCAGGGTGACGATGCTGCCGACGTAGATCGGCTCGTCGAATGTCATCGAGTCGATGGCCACCGTCACCGCTGCCGAGCGGGCATGGCGCATAGCCGCAAAGCCGCCTGCCTCATCAACCAGCTTCATGATAACGCCGCCGTGCACGTTACCATGTGCGTTGGCGTGTTCCGGATTCATCATGGTGCTGAGCACCACGCGCGAATCCGCGACACACTTGGGGGCCAGGTCGTCGCTCGCCATCAGTTGGCCACTAATCCATGTCGGGGCGCAGGTCGGAAATGCGCTTGAAGGTGTCCGGGTCTTCGTCCAGCACGTCGATGACGCTGTAGTTCAACTCGGCCATCATGGGCGGCAGTGGCGCGCGCGGCGGCATTTTTTCTGGCTTTTCGGGTTTGGCCGGGGGATTGGGATGGAAGTCCCGGCGGCGTTCGGTGCGCTTGCGCAGAATACGCCCGTCCTTACTCAGCCGTCCGACCCATTCGCCATCACGCTTATACACGTCTTCGCCCTCGACGAACCCGATGTAGTCACCGCGCGAGCTGTAAATGTGGTTACCGATCTTGGTTGCTTGCCAGTCGCCATACGTATCGAAAATAAAATAGGGTTTGTTGGGGTCTTTCGCCATCATGACACCTCGCTCATTTCAGATTATTGTTCTAACACCCACCGATAAATATCTTGCAGGTGCTGGGCGGTACGCTGCCACGTAAACTGGCCAGCTTGCGCAAGGCCACGCTGCACTAAATTCATACACAACGTCTGATCGGATAACAACCGTTCCAGCGCGTCAGCAATCGCGCTCATATCATAGGGGTCAACCAGCAGGGCGGCATCCCCGGCCACTTCGGGCATTGATGACAGTGTAGAGGTAATGACCGGTGTTCCGCAAGCCATTGCCTCCAGCACCGGGAATCCAAAGCCCTCGTACAGCGAAGGATAGGCCATACACGCTGCCCCGCTGTACAGAGCGGGTAAATCCTCTTCGCGCGCAAACCCGATAAAATGTACGCGTTCGGAAAGGTGGTAATCTTTGACGGTTTGATAGATCGGGCTTTCCAGCCAGCCGCGTCCCCCGGCGATCACCAGTTGCACGTCGTCATAGGGCGGCCCCAGCGCGGCCAGCGCCCGGATCAGCCGGGTGTAGTTCTTGCGCGGCTGGACGGTGCCGATCGAAAAGACGTATGGCTTTTCGGGAATGCCATAGCGTTCGCGGACAGCCTTGCGCGCGGTGGCATCCTTGACCGGCAGGAACTCGGCATTTACTCCGCTCAGGAGAACCGTGATTTTTTCCGGCGGTGTACCGTACAGCTCGACCAGGTCATCTTTGGTGGCCTGGGAATCGGCGAGGACATGAAACGCACGCCGCACCGAACGGGGCACGACCTTGTCCAGGTAAGCCTTGAGCACAGGGGTGGCGGTTTCGGGCGCACGAACGAATGAGAGATCGTGTACGGTTAGCAGGGTACGCACTCCGGGGAGTGTCGGTGGCAGGGTGAAATCGGTGGCGTGGTAGAGCTTGACTTGCCCGATAAATGACTCAACTGGCAGTGGTAGGCGCAGCCGGTACCAGATACGCGCAAACCAGCGCGGTGTGATGCGCGTCGGGTGCCAGGAGAAATTTGGGCCAGGCACGGGGGGCAGGCCGTTCTGGGCAGCCCCGGCCACAAACAGCCGGTAAGGAGTTTGCTGGTCTTGCGCGGCGAGGGCACGCACTAACTCGCGGACATAGCGCCCGATGCCCGCGCCCTGTTCGTAGGCAGCCGTGTAGTCAACCCCAATCTTCACCATGGCGAAGCTTACGAAGTAGCTGCCAACGTCGCCTGCACACGCTCGACCAGCACATCCGGCGTGATCGGCTTGGTCAGGTATTCCACTGCGCCGATGTCCATGCCGGTTTTCTGGCTGATAGCGTCAACGCGCGCTGTCAGGAAAATGACGGGGATGTTGCTGATCTCCGGCTTGGCCTTCAGGTGCCGCAGCACGTCAAAGCCGTTGAAGTCGGCCATCATCACGTCCATCAAGATCAGGTCAACTGGCCCTTCTTCTTCCAGGTAGTCCAATGCACTCCGCCCGGAATAGACTTCGTGCGTGACATACCCCTCGCGGCCCAGCGCCATGCGCAGCAGGTTACACAACAGGGGATCGTCATCCACGATCAATATGCGTTCTGCCATCTTCCCTTACTCCACGTCGTTATACGTCCAATAGCGGTTGACGAAGAAATTCCACAACATCACAATCCACACCGCGAAGAATTGTGCGATGTTGGTACCCAGTTGGCTTTCGGCGGCATCATCCAGGCCGCTTGCCAGCCCGCTACTCTCGAGCACATCGACTCCGATATTCCCGAAGGGACCAAACAAGGTATGTACGAACCACAACCGGAAAATCAGCCCAATGATGTTCACGATGAAAAACTGGACCAACTGCTGCGATATGGGACGCGAGCGCGAATCGGGATAGGTCCAGTAGCGGTTCCAGATGAAGTTGCTGGTGACGGCGGCCACAAACGCCGTACCGGTGGCCAGCGAGACCTTTAGCTGCAAGTTCGGGTCTTCCGGGCGTAACACAGTCGCCTGCAGCACGTTCAGCACGCCAAAGTCCACCACCGCGCCGATAGTGCCTACAATGGCGAACTTGAGGAAGCGCTCGACTTCTTTGGCTTTGGTGCCGAAGCGTAGGCTGATGCTTAGTATGAGCCGGTTGAGCAGCCCCAAAGGAGCGCCCCAGGGCGAGATTGGTTTTGAAAGTGTATCAGGTGTATTCGACGTCATGCTCACGTTCCAGGTTGGTGCAGTCTGCGTTCGACCGCTGGTAAGCTATGGCCAGCAGACCCAGCATTACCCCAATATGCAAAAACAGGTTGTTCACATACAGCTTATCCACGATGCTGTGAACACCCAGGTGGGTCCACGTGCCCAACAAGCCCAGGACCAGCCCGCGCCAGACCGGGTCGGAGAGCCGGAGCGCGCGCAGCGTCCAGTAGACCAATACCATCCACCCGGCCAGGTACACGGTTAGTCCTAGTATACCAGTTTCCGCGAGTATGTTGAGATAGTCGTTATGCGCATGACCGAGCGGCCTGGGCCAGCTTGGAATGCCATACTCCGGATAGACGACTTCGTAGTGGCCCAACCCCACCCCGATCCAGGGGTGGTCGTTGGTCATGTTGTATGCAGCCTGCCAGTGTGCCAGCCGTTCGACGATGGCGAAGTTCTCATCGCTGATGGGCACACCGCGCATATCGCCGAAGCCCACGAACTCGTCCAGGGTGTTGGTGATACGCTGTTGGATACCGGCAGGCACATAGCCCGCTAACCACACGATTACGATTAGCGCGCCGCCGCCGACCAGCAGTAGTGCTCCCTGCCAACGCTTACGTGGGGCAAAGAATACCATCACGGTCGCTGCCGCGCCAAAACCCAGCCACGCTCCCCGTCCCCACGAGACCAGCAGACCTGCCAAAATAACCACCCCACAGCCCCCATAATACGCCAAGAGTGTGATGGGAGCCAGCCACGCCTGGAAACTTCGATTCACGCGCCACGCCGCATAGGCCTGGTAAAGGTAGCCCCAGGCCATGCCCAGCGCTAGTGGGAGTGACAGGCCCATAAACGCGCTGAACGGGTTGGGTTGGCCAAAGGTGCCAAACGCGCGAAAGCGGGTATAGTCCAATACCCACAGGTGCGGCGCGCCCGACCCGCCCCGAAACTCGTACAGGCCAATCAGCGCTTGCAGCACCGCCGCCGTCACCACGCCGAACGCCAGCCATGTCCAGCGGTTCGGATAGGCCAGGTCCAGCACGATCACGACCAGCAGCAGTATCTCGACCCACTTAAGCATTTCGGACAGCCATGCACCTGCCGAAATCGCGTTCCACAGCGAGGGAGAAAAGCCCGCCATGATCGCCAGCAGCGGCAGCAGAATCCGTGAGCGGGGCAGCGGCTGGAAGCGTCGATTCGTGGCGCGCCACACCGCCCAGGCTCCCACCGCCAGCGCGAAGGTAAGCTGGCCGATGTCTACCGGCAGGGCGAATGGGGCTTCGGTTGCGATCAGGGTTTTCAGCGGGGCTACACTTAACATGAGGACCAGGGCCAGGGTCGGTTCGAGCACGAACGCCAGCGCCACAATCCCCAGCACCACCACGCCGCCTGCCAGCGTGACCGGCAGCAGCGCGACCAGCACACCTGCTAACACCGCCAGCCCGCCCCACAGCAACGCGCTGGTGCGAGACTGTGCAGGGGCCAACAACATCAGACGCGGTCCTTGAAGTATTCGATGGTGTGGTGCAGACCTGTGTTCAGGTCTACGTGCGGTTCCCAGCCTAAAATACTGCGCGCTCGGGTGATGTCCGGCTGGCGGGTTTGGGGATCGCCTTTGATGCGCAAGTCTTCTTTGTAGACCAGGCCTGCCGGGTTATCGGTCAACGTATTGACCAGTTGGGCGAACTCCAGGATACTCATTTCGGTGGGATTGCCGATATTGACCGGGTCTGTGAAGTCGCTCATCAGCAGCCGGAAAATGCCGTCGATCAGGTCGCTGACGTAGCAGAAACTGCGCGTCTGGGACCCGTCGCCATAAATGGTCAGCGATTCGTGGCGCAGCGCCTGTCCAATGAAGTTTGGTACCACGCGCCCATCGTCCAGCCGCATCCGGGGGCCGTAGGTGTTGAAGATGCGCACGATGCGCGTATCGACCTCATGGGCACGATGGTAGGCCATGGTGATCGCTTCGGCAAAACGCTTGGCTTCGTCATATACCCCGCGCGGGCCGATGGTGTCCACGTTGCCGGGATAATCTTCCGTTTGCGGATGTATCAGCGGGTCGCCGTAAATCTCCGAGGTCGAGGCCAACAGAAAGCGCGCGCCTTTCGCTTTGGCCACACCAAGCGCGTTGTGCGTGCCCAGTGACCCCACCTTGAGTGTCTGGATCGGGTACATCAGGTAATCAATCGGGCTGGCGGGGGAAGCAAAGTGCAGCACGGCATCCAGCGGCCCGGCCAGGTAGATGTAATTCGTCACGTCGTGGTGTATGAAGGTGAAATCTGCACGGCCAGCCAGGTGTGCGATGTTGTCCGTATTGCCCGTGATCAGGTTGTCCATGCCGATGACGACATGGCCCTCAGCGAGGAACCGATCGCAAAGGTGTGAACCCAGAAAACCGGCTGCTCCGGTGATTAAGATGCGCATGAGCCTTCGCTTCCGTGAACTTGTCTGAGATAAAGGACCCGGCGAAGTGTACCACAAAACCGGCCTGCGTTCCGCTACCGTTTATTGGTCGTTTGCAAGTTCTTCCAGTTTTTTTGCAAATTCAGCCGCAAAAACGTCAAAAGCCTGGCTATCGTATAGGCACACGACGACGTGGGTCAGGTGTTCCAGTTCCTCGAAGGTATAGTCGATAATAACGCGCAGCATCACGTCAGCGCAGGCTTCGAGCGGGTAGCCGAAGACGCCGGTCGAAATGGCAGGTAAGGCGATGCTGTGCAGCGCGTGTTCTTCGGCGAGGGCGAGGCTGACGCGCACGGCACAGGCAAGTTTACCTGCTTCGCTGCCCTCACCCATACGCGGCCCTACGGCGTGAATGACGTGGCGCGCCTTGAGATTGCCGCCGCCGGTGATGACCGCATTGCCCACATCGCAGCGGCCAATCGCGTCGCACTCCGCCTGGATGGATGGCCCGCCCTTACGACGAATGGCACCGGCCACCCCTTCGCCCAGCAGGAGCTGTGAGTTTGCCGCGTTGACGATCGCATCGGTTTCGAGTTCGGTGATGTCGCCCTGGACCAGTTCCACTGTGGTGTCATTGATGAAAGCTTGCATTCACACGCGCTCCTCGTCTGGTGCTGGTTGTTCCGACGGGTGTGCGAGATGATACAACATCCCCAGCGAGAGGAAAAATACAAACGCGAGGTTGATCGAGAAGTAGCCTACATCGACCAGGCCATGCGCCAGGAAATCGGCCATGCTGCCGAACAGCCCCAACACCAGCGCAAAGCGCAGCAGGTCGGTTTTGTCCAGGCACTGGTAAACGTGCCACAGCTTGCGCCAGTAGGCGGCCTGGAACGCGATCCCGGCCAGCACACCCAGCACGCCCAGCGCGACCCAGTGATTGAGCAGCACGTTGTGCGGCACGCGCAGGTCAGGTTCTTCCCAGGCTTCGGGCAGCAGATAGCGACTGCGATACCAGTACAGGAACTGGTCGGGTCCCACGCCGGTCAGGGGCTTTTCACGGATCAGGTTGACCGAGCTGTACCACAGATGCTCGCGGAAAAACGCAGTATCACCGGTCAGGTCCCCGATGCGGGGCAGCACCAGCGTCAGCGGCAGCACGATCAACACCCCGGCTACCGCGACGATGGTCAGCGGCACCAGCGCGCGCCGTCCGCGCCAGGCCAGCAATACCGCCGCTACCGCTGCTGGAATCCCCAGCAGGATCGCGCCCCGGCTCTGGCTGAACAGCACCGCCAGCAGCATGATCGCCGCCGCCACTGCGCCGTAGCCGCGCCGCAGTGAATCAAACGGCAGCAGCACATACGCCAGCGCAAACGGCAGGCAGCGCCCCAGGTATAACCCCACGCCGTTAGGCGACCCGTACACGCTCAGCAACCGGCCTGCGCCTTCGTCCGTTTCCACCACCGACTGGCCGGTGATGTACAGGTAGAAACCCATGACCGCAATCGCAGCCCCGGTAAAGATCAATGTGTCGGCCAGCCACAGCAGATCGCGTCGTTCCAACCGCATTAGACGCAGCAGGGCATAAAACAGCGCCGGTTCCAGGATCATGATCCGGACTTCGCGCGTGGCCTGCGACCAGAACTCGACCCAGGTGAGCGACAGGAATGCAATCGCCACGAACGCCAGTACCAGCCCATCCAGCGGGATCAGGCGTGGGCGTTCTGGCGGGGGATAGCTTTCCGGGTCCCTGCGATGCTGGGCCCAGGCGACCATGCTGCGCGCAATTAGGGCGGCAACCGTCAGCGCAAAACAGATTTCGACCACTGCAAACGCCTGGATCAGCAGGTCCAGGTCGGTCATGAAGAACGCTGACCAGAAGATGACCAGCATCACGCCCAACAGCAGACGGTTGTAGATCAACACGAACAGGACTGCCACCGCTGCCAGCGTGATAATCGCCACCGGGGACAGGGCTGCAATCCCTGCCGTGACAATGGTCAGCGCCAGGGCGGGCGGATCGCGTCGCAAAAAGGTCGGGATGGCTTCGCTCCAGGTGATGAGCAGCCCGGTCATCACGATGAACGACGCTGCCACGCCCAGCAGCCATTCCAGCGCCTGCTGCACGACCTGCGGAGACGGCAGCCGGATCGCGCCCCAGGATACGCGAGTGGCTG
>JAADYV010000271.1 GCA_010092855.1 Chloroflexota bacterium
GGGGAACGAGTGGTGCGCGACGTGGGGGCAGAGCGAGGTTTGTCATACTGCATCCTGCGTCCCGGCGCGATCTACGGGCCACGCTCCGGATTCTGGACGCGAAAACTGTTCCGGCTGGCACGGCGCAGGCCGGGCTTTTTTCCCGCCGGGGGACGCGGCGCTGCGCCCGTCATCCATGTTGATGACCTGGTTGACCTGTGCATCACTGCTGCTACGCATCCCGGCGCGGATGAGGTCACGTTCAACGCCACCGCTGATCCGGCCCCGACCTGGCGCGAATTCCTGGGGTACTACTCCCGGCTGGCCGGGCACGGGTGGCTGGTGGGCCTGCCGATGTGGGCGCTGTGGCCGGTGGCGTACGGACGCGCGGCGCTGGCCAAACCGCAAACCCGCGCCAAAGATACGCCCGATTTGCTGGTGACCGCCACCACCTGCATCACCTACAAAATCACCCGCGCGCGCGAGCAGATCGGCTGGACGCCCTCGGTCAGCCTGGAGGACGGTGTCCAGCGCTGCGCACCCTGGCTGCGCGAGTTGGGGCTGTTGGATTGACCCGGCTACTCCGCCTCGTCCTGCACTACCTGCCGGTAGAGGTACCATCCGCCTTTGCGATCATCGGCGCTGGCGGGCGCGCGGTCGTAGTAGATGTCGAAAATCTCACCTTCCTCCGTGCGCACGCGGTAATAGTCGCGGCCTACGCCCCACGATCCCCGCCGTTGGGCTACGCGGGCGTGTTGGGGCTGCATATTGCGCGCCATACGCCCCCGGCGGCGGTAGTCGTGCCACTCGCGCTGCACGGCGACGACGTGGTACGTATCCCCCCGCCACACCAATCGGTCGGGCGGACCGGGCTTTTTTTCCAGTGCGGGCGGCTGGTCATACTCAACCGTAATCGGTTCCCCAATGAAGCGGGTGTCCATGATGGGTTTGGCCTTTTCCTATCGTTGACCTGGTATCGTGATCATACCAGACCTGGACTAACCCGACCGCATCCATCCCATACGCCAATGCCGCGAACGAATTCCGTCACAATCTCCGGTTGGCTCGTTCGCGGGGGCTTGGGGTATACTGGCGACATCAAACAAACAAGGGGCCGACTGAATGAAGTGTGTGCACTGTAACGAACAAGCTGTCGCGATCTGTCGTTGGTGCGGGCGCGCGGTGTGCGACAACCACATCAAAAACATGACCTACATCATCTCCGTTTATGTTGGTGGCAAAAAAATACCCAAATCCCTGGTGGTGGCCGACGCGGTATGGTGTGGGGTCTGCAAGCCCCAGCCGGAACCCATCGAGATGCCTTACCTGGATTAGTGGACGATGAGCGATCAACTGGCAAAAGTTACCTGGGAAGACCCGGAAACCGGTCAACTGCGCGAATTTGTGCTGGAAGAAGGGGCAACGGCCACGATTGGGCGCAGCCCCAACAACCAGGTCTGTATTCCCGAACGGCATGTTTCGCGGCAGCACGCCGTCATCTCCTTCCGTGACGGCATTTTTATGCTCTCCGACCTGGGCAGCGCCAACGGCACGTTTGTGAACGATATGCGGTTGACCGATCCTTACCCGCTGATGCACGGCGACGTGATCCGCTTGTACGTGCCCACGCTGGAGTTTTCGGCAGTTGTGACCGCCGAGGAACACGAGCTGGCGCGCGTCACCGGGACGCTGATTGTGCCCGCCAGCCCGGAAGGCCGCCCGTCGCTGCTGATTACGTCTGGCCCGCAGGAAGGGGCCCAGATTGCAATCCTGACCCCGCGCCTGACCATTGGGCGCGCCACCCGCGAAGCCAACTGGGATATTTCGCTGCAAGACCGTGCCGTCTCACGTCCTCACGCGGAGATCGTGTTGAGTGACGATGGAGAATGGTCGGTGAACGACATGGGCAGCGCCAATGGCACGGTAGTCAACGGCATCCCCATCGTTCCCGGTGAGCCGCACCCGCTCCAGGACGGCACGGTGATCACGCTGGGCGAAACCACCATTTTGTTCCGAATCAGTTGATAGCGAGGCCAATCGTCGATGAGCAGCGCTGATCGCGGCCTGGGCCAGCTTGCCAAAGAAAAAGGTGGCCTTTGGGAACGCCTGGACGAACAGGTGCAGCCAGACGTCTCGCCGGGTGATTCCGCCGCGCACCTGGGCATCTGGGACCTGGTGGTGCCCCAATCCGCGACCGGGGTGTGGGATGAACTGGACCGCGAAACGCTGTACTTGTGGGACGAGGAAGACTTCGATACGAACCTGTGGCTGCAAGCCAACGACGAAACCCTGATTCTCTCCAAAGAGGGACAGTTGGCCATCTGGCAGGCTGTGCTGGCCCGTTCGGCTGCCGAGGGCGGTGTGGCGCAAAATGGTTCTCTGACCCCTGCCGCCAATCTGTGGCAGCGCTCCGCCGACGAAACCCTGCTGCTCTCTCGCCCCGCCGAGAGCATCTTCGCCCAGCAGGTCCGCGCCCGCGACCTGAGCACCTTCCGCCCCCAGCCTATCCCCGGCTATGCCCTCAAACGGCTGACGGATGCGCGCGGCGAGACCTACTGGATTCTCAAGAACCTGCGCACCGACACCTACCTGCGGCTGACGGCAGAGCAGATATTCCTATGGAACCAGATGGATGGGCGCGCCAGCGTGCAGGACCTGGCTGTGGCTTACATGCTGGAATATGGCCAACTGGCTATCAACGGGCTGCTGGTGCTGCTGGACCAGTTGCAGCAAAAAGGTTTTATCGAGCCGCTGATCAATGTTTATGGGGCAGCGGACGCTAGCCTTTCGCGGCGGCAGGATCGCGCGCTGTGGCGGCGCGTGGTGCGCGGCTTTTTCCACACAGAACTGGCCATCAGCGGCATTGACGCCCGGATCACGCGCTCCTACCGATGGGTTGGGCGCTGGCTGTTCACCTGGCCGGTCCGCTGGCTGATGGCGGCCCTCATGCTGGTGGGCGGCGTGGGTTTCGTGGGACTGCTGTTCGGCCTGGCGGACCGCGACGTGAATATGGTGTCCGGAGGTGGGGCGAGCGCCGTGCTTAGCCTGGTCGCGCTGTACGTACTGCTGATCCTGACACTGGTGATCCACGAATGGTCGCACGCCATCGCCACCAAACACTATGGGCGCGAGGTGCGGCGTGGGGGTTTCTTGATTTACCTGGGGATGCCTGCTGCGTTTGTGGATACCACCGATATCTGGCTCGAACAGCGCCGTCCGCGCATGGTGGTCAGTTGGGCCGGGCCGCAGTCCGGGTTTGTGCTGGGCGGGCTGGCTAGCCTGTTGATCCTGGCGGTGCCGGTGGCAGCAGTGCAAAGCGTGCTGTACCAGTTCGCGGTGCTCACTTACCTGACCAGCTTCTGGAACCTCAACCCGCTGCTTAAGCTCGATGGTTATTACATCCTGATGGACTGGCTCGAAATCCCCCGCCTGCGCGAGCGGAGCCTGGCGTTTGTGGCCGGTCCCCTGTGGCGCAAGATCAGCTCCCGTGACCTCCTCTCCCGCGATGAACGTATCTTCGCTGTGTTTGGCTTGCTCTCGGCATTATGGACCGGCATCGCCCTGGTGGTGGTCCTGTATACGTTGGGCGGCTACCTCGTCCGTTATGCATTGACCATCCCCGGCCTGGTCGTGATCGGGTTGCTGGTCATCTTGAGCCTGGTCCGTCGCATTTGGCGGTCGCGCCGCCGGAAAACAGGGTAGTTTTGTTGTCCCGCTAGCTCCTCCCACCAACTTGTACCTCCCTCATAGGCCGCGCATTCAGCCAGCCTGTTTGATCCTCGTTGAATTGCCTTAAGATTTGTGAAGAATTTGTATATGTATCTGTTTTAATTCAGTTTTTATCTGATTATAATTCATTAGCCAGTATTGTATTGATGGTTCAATTGTTTATTTATCGTAAGTATATGTCATCGACGTAACCATCAATACCATACCGGAGGCTCTACCCCTTGCGTTTATCCCATCTCTTGAAAGTTTTCGTTCCGATTGCAACCATTTTCACCGTTGTGCTGGTTGCTGTTCTGCCCACCTACGCTGCCCCCCCCCGTTGATCACGAACGGCGGTTTCGAAAGCTGCGATTTCAGCGGCTGGACCAAACTGATCAGGAGCGGCAGTATGGGAGATATCTACATTCAGACTGGACCAGTAGGAGCGCTGTCTGCTCCGCCTGAAGGTTCGTGTGCTGTGTATACCAATATGTCCGGGCCAGGTGCTTACGTGCTCTACCAGGACATTGCGGTCCCGGCGACGGGCATCACAACCGTGCAGCTCTACGTCTATCACAACAACACGGCTGGCGCGTTCTATACCCCGGCATCGCTTGACCATGGTGTGTTTCCGAACCAGCAGTACCGGGTTGATATCGTTGACTCCGCCTCGGACCCCTGGTCCTATTCGGGCGGCGTGCTGCTGAATCTTTACCAATCTGTGGTTGGTACACCGAGCAACATGGGACCCACCCTGGTTTCCGGCGACCTGACGCCCTATGCCGGGACCACCGTCCGGCTGCGTTTTGCCGAGGCTGACAACCAGGGCGTTATCAACTCATCGATTGACGGCGTTGAGGTCATCAACGGCGGCGGCGGTGGCAACAACCCGCCCACGACCGTAGCCGACAGCTACAGCACCAACGAAGACACCACCCTGAACGTGGGCGCGCCGGGCGTGCTGGCTAATGACAGCGACTCGGACGGCGACCCCCTGACGGCGGTCAAGGACAGCGATCCCAGCTTCGCCCAGTCGTTCACCTTTATCGCCAACGGGTCGTTCACGTATGTGCCCCAGGCCAACTGGTCCGGCACCGACAGCTTCACGTACCACGCCACCGACGGCACCGACCCCGGCAATGTGGTCACGGTCACCATCACGGTCAACGCGGTCAATGACCCGCCCGTCGCTGTGGATGATGGTCCATATGCCACCAACGAAGACACGCCCTTCAACTCCGGCGCGACCAGCGTGCTGGATAACGACAGCGACCCGGTTGAGGGCAGTGGCCTCACGGTGTCCGCGTATGACACTACGTCGGCCAATGGCGGCACGGTCAGCATGGCAGCCAACGGCACTTTCACCTACACGCCCGCCGCCGGTTGGAGCGGCACCGACACCTTTGGCTATACCGCCAACGATGGTTCTCAGACCGACACCGCGACGGTTACGATCACGGTGACGGCTGTGAACGATGCGCCGGTCGCCGTTGACGATAACTATGGCACCAACGAAGACACACCGCTGACCGTCGCCGCACCGGGCGTGCTGGGCAATGACAGCGATGTCGATAGTGCAACCATTACCGTCAGTGCATATGACGCGACCTCGGCCAACGGTGGCACGGTCAGTATGGCGGCTGACGGCTCGTTCACCTATACGCCCGCCGCAGGCTGGAACGGCACCGATACCTTTGGCTACACTGCCAGCGATAGCGCTCTGACCGACAGCGCAACGGTTACGGTCACTGTAGCCGCCGTGGACGATACACCGGTGGCCGTTGACGACAACTACAGCACCAACGAAGATACGCTGCTGACGGTTGCGGCACCGGGTGTGCTGGGCAATGACACTGACGTTGACAGCCCTGTGCTGACGGTGGACTCGTATGACACGACCTCGGCCCAGGGCGGAACGATCAGCATGGCGGCAGATGGCTCCTTCACCTACA
>JAADYV010000272.1 GCA_010092855.1 Chloroflexota bacterium
GCGCACCCAATTTTCGCCGGTGGTGATGGTCACGGCGCTGGAAGCCGACGAGGATCGGCGCGCTGCGATAGACGCGGGAGCGGACGATTTCGTCACCAAGCCGTTCAACTCGCTGGTAATGCTTAACCGTGTGCAGTCGCTGCTGCGTATCAAAAAACTCCACGACGAGATCGCGGCCTGCGACCGGCTGCAGCAGCAGGCACAGCACAGCCACCCCGATGACGGTAACCCTCAGGATAGCGCCACAGTACGGCAAGTCACCGTATTGTCTGGTGGCATTCACGGCTGGACAACCGTGATGGCGCAGCACAGCGCCAATGAACTGCTTTACGGATTGAGCCACCTGTATTCCGAACTTGAAGCATTAATCGCCGCACATCACGGGATACTGGATACCATCAACGGTCACGAAGTCGTGGCGTTCTGGGACGAACAGTCCACATCCGGGCAAAATACCGTCCACGCGCTCGATGTGGCGGTAGCAACACAACAGGTCTTCCACACCCTCAAGGACCAAGCCACCGTAAACCTGACTGCGCTCGATCTTAGTGCGGGATTACATAGCGGAAAGGCCATCACCGGAAACGTGGGACCAGCGCATGGATTGCGTTACACTGTTATCGGAGACCCGGTGTATGTCGCCTGCCGCTTGCAGCAAGCCGCCAGACCGGGGCAAATCCTGGTCAGCGAAGCTGCCCTCCAGGGAGCAGGGACGCATCTCCAGGCACAGCGGTTGGGAACGCACAGATTGCCAGGTTATCATCAGCCAGTCACAGTTTATGAAGTGCAAACCGTACTCGACTAGGGGGAGTACGCTTCTGAACATGACGCGCGTAGTGTAGAAATACGAGGGTTCGTGATGCCTCGCCGTCAATCCGGGCCATCACCGGTTATGGTCGTATTGGTAGGAGCTTTCCTGGTCTTTGGGGGCTATTTCGTGTGGTCGGGCTTGTTAGATTTCCTGGACGACCAGGGCAACATCACCGCCCAGGCTACGCGCGAAGCCTTCAGTACCTCTACTGCACAGTCCAGCACCAGCACGCCCACGCTGTTCGCTTATGTGACCCATACCCCACTGCCGCCCTGCATGGAATTCACGGTCAGTGTAAACAATGCCAAGCTGCGGGAATGCCCCCAACTGGACAATATCGAATGCCCGCACCGCGAAATCGTCCCCTATGGCACGGAACTGTGCATTTACGACTTTGTGCCGGGTAGCGACGAATGGTACATTGTCGAGCTAAATCCCGGTGGCGCTTTCCGCGATATCGTTTATGTAAATATCGAGGTGGTCGAAGCCATCGATCCCACGCCCACGCCGTCTTCGACCTCGACCCCGCTGCCCACTATCAGCCCAACACCCTCCGCCACACCTGGCCCAACCAATATTCCCAGCCCGTCGGATACGCCCGATCCGGCTTCGCCACCCACACCGACTCCCACCCCAGCGCCATCATCTACTGCACCGTTTCGGACTGCATAACACGATGGACGTTCCAGCCCCCGAGCGTGTCCTGGCGATTGTGAACCCGGCGTCGGGTGCACGTCGGGGCCGAAGTGTGATCGAACGACTACGCGAAATCCGTATACCAGACATTACCCTGCAGATTACCACGCCGGACTTTGACTTTGCGCGCATTGTCGAACAAGGAGTAGCTAACGGAATCGACCGAATCATGGTTGCGGGCGGGGATGGCACACTGATGGGCGGGGTATCTGGCGCGCGGCAGGTGCTAGGAGACGACATGCTGCCATTTGCGTGGGTACCGGTCGGCACGGGCAACATCGTTTCCGGGTTTCTGGGCATTCCCCACCGGCTGCCGCAAGCTCTGAAACTCGCGCTGGGACCGGGCAAAATCTGGCCGATTGACCTGGCCCAGGTGGGGGATCACTTTTCCGTGCTGCGTGTATCCACCAGCTTCGAGGCGGAAGCGGTGCGCAACATCACCAATGAGGATAAGAACCGTTTGGGACTGCTGGCATATGGGATTTCGGGGTTTCAATCGCTGCGGCGCGTACGCCCCACCGAATACCTGATTTCGCTGGACGGCCAACCGCCGATTCGGGCCGAAGGGGTCCTGGCCTTCATTACGTCCACCGGCGCGCTGACGATGGTGCATGGCCGCTCAGTGATCAACGAGGCCATTCGTCCGGATGATGGGCTGTTGTATGCGGGTGTGGTGCGCCCCTTGCTACCGGGGCGCGTGCTCAACGGGTTCCGGCACTTTCTGACCGGCAACGGCCTGCCACCGGAGGCGATCATGTATTTCTCGGCGCACAAACGGATCGTAATCGACACCGCGCGACCTGAACTCACGCAGATTGACGGCGATCCACTGGGAACTACACCGCTTATTGCAGACCTGATGCCGGGGGCGCTGCCGATTGTCGTCCCGGCACACAAGTAGCCCGTCGTTTGTCTGCCGGCTATTCGTCCCCGGCGCAAGCCAGCGCAAACTCAAAGGTGCTGCCTTCACCGGGCGTGCTCTGCACGGTAATGGTGCTGCCGTGCTTTTCGACCACTGCTTGCGCAATCGCCAGCCCTAGACCGCTACCCTCGACCCGACGCTTGTGCCGGGCCCGGACACGATAGAAGTGTTCGAAGATGTGGGGTAGATGCTCCGGCTCAATCCCAATACCGTCATCTTCCACGCGCACAACAATCTCATCCGCGCTGTTATGCACTACCAGACGAACGGTGCTGTCTTCGAACGAATACTTGATCGCGTTGCTGAGGAGGTTACTGATCACGTCTTCCAGGCGACGCTCATCCCCCTCAACTTTGCATGGCGCTGGTGTGATGTCGAGCGCGATCTGCACTTGATGCTGAGCTGCCATTGGTTCCAGTTCCGCCGCTGACTGGCGCGCAATCTCGCCCAGGTCCACCTGGGCCAGATACAACTCGCCATCCGTCTCCAGCCAGGTCACATCGAGCAGCTTATGCACCAAGTCCAACAATGAATCCATCGAATTCAGGGCACGCTGGTGATAGTCTGTCTGCTTTTTGTTCAGCTTGCCCATCGCACCGACCATATCGATCAGGCTTTTGGTTGACGCAATCGGCGTCTTGAGCTTGTGCACCACGACACCCATCTGGTTCGCCAGCCAATAGCCAGAAATGGCAGGCCCGCTTAACACGACGAACCGATCAGCTTCAGACGGGGAAACAACTTTCGCCTTGCAGACCGAACCAGACGGCAGCGCAAACTCATCCACCTGCACCTCTTCGCCAACACGGGCCATTTCGAACAGCGTTTCCAGGCCCTGGGTTGCAGGATGGTCGGCCAGCGGCTGCCCCAGCACATCAGTCGCGTCGACGCCCAGCGCCACCTCTGCCGCTTCATTTAAAATGTGGACACACCCTGCCTGGTCCACAGCCACTAATGCATCCGACACGCTCCGACAAACGATCTCAAGCATGTCGCGCAGCATTTCCTGTGTAGTCATGCTTCCCTTACCAATAATTCCGGCAAATCACGCAGCGCAAAACCTACCCGCGTCCCATGCCATGTCAACAAACTACCATCGATCACATGAATCCGGCCCGAATGAGCTGCCGGAATATCTAGCACCTGAAACACATCTCTATCCGCCGGGCCAAACTCATATGGCTCGTCCGGCAGCAATACAACTTCTGGTTGGGCCGCGACCACCTCGTCCAACGTAATGCGCGGGTAACGCCGGTCACGCCCCTGTACGCGCGGATCATCATCGGGCAGTGGTTCGGCTGTGCCCAGGTCGGCGCCCAGCGGAAACTGGCGCTCACGTTCCGCAAACACGTTTACACCCCCGCATACCCACAGCACATCGTGCGCGTAGGTCTGGACGTTAAACGTCATCCACGGATCCCGCCAGATCGGGGCGAACACACTCACACGCCCCGACTCGGTCGAAGCTGCCAGCGAATAGTCGTAGGCCCGTTCGATCTCACGCACGCGCGGGACCATCACCGTGTGGTCAAACACGTTCATGATATCCCACAGCATGTTTAACGCATCAAACACCGTGCGCGGGCTCAACACCCAGAAAGGAATCCCAGCGGCTTGCAGCGCCTCAGCATCTTCCCGACGGTTTTCCTCGTCATTCACCAACACCAAGTCTGGCTGCAAGCTGATGATCAGGTCTATATCTGGATTTTTGGTCCCGCCTACTTTTGGTAAGAACTCTACACTGTTTGCTGGATGTACGCAATATTCGGTTACACCAACCAAACACTGGCCCAAATCCAGGTGAAATAACGACTCGGTCAAACTTGGTACCAGCGATACGACACGCTGGGGTATGGCATCCAGGTCTGGTAAACGATGGGCGCGGTCGTTTTCTACCATTCGGTTATTCTCCAGGGGTAAAGTCTTGCCCCAACGATATCGTTATCGAGGCATTGCCCCATACCTCGACCTCACCCTGAGGCCCCAGGGCCAGCGCCGCCCCGGCAGCAATACCCAGGCCATAACCGCCAGGCTGCCGCAACACGCCATCTCGCAATTGGTCAGCCTGCTGCGCGGTATAGGCGGGCATGATGACGGCATTCGCCAACCAACCGAAACCATCCCCAGCAGGCACGAGTGCGCCAAGCATAGCGGCGCTTTGACCAACGGCGTAGATTGTCGCGCCGCGCCGGAAGGCTTCCTCGATCCCGCGCAGTACCACCCCCGACATGGCATCATACAAGCGTTCGATACGCGAGCCATCCCCAAGAATGACGACACCGGCCTCCGACAACTGGGCTCTCAGCGCGTCATCTTCCTCCAGCACCACGTCTACCAGGTAGCCAGTCCGCGCACCCAGTTCACGCAGGGAGTCCATGTGCCGGTCGGCGGCTTCCAGGTCACTCGCCGCCCACACGTAGGCGATTGGCCCCTGCGAAACAGTGTGCTGCAACATACGGGCCTCAATGTTGTTCACATCATCCGAATCGATGGGGCCGCCACCAGACAGCACGATCCAGCCTGCCCCCGCTCGCCAGTTAAATACATTGACTTGCGGCATTACGCGCACTCATTTCATTCCACCGGCAGCACATAAGACGCCACTGCCGACGCCATCAAGTCTACTGCCAAGGGAATCACCCGCTCATCATCCCAGTCGAAGCGCGGGTGATGGTGGGGATAGTCCAGGCCGCGTTCCGGGCTGGCTGAACCAACAAAGAAGAACGTCCCTGGCACTGCATCTACAAAATAGGACATGTCTTCCGCCGCCATCGTGCGGTAGTCGCCGATCAGCTCAATCTCCGGCGCAACGCGCGCAAACACTTCGCGCAGCCGAGCATTGACCTCCGGTGCATTCACTACTGGCAGGGTCAGGCGCTGCACGTCGAGTTCAACCGTGCAACCCAGCGCCTCAGCGATCCCCTGCGAAATCTCGCGCAGCCGGTCTTCGACCATGTCGCGCACGCCGGTATCGAACGATCGTATTGTCCCACGCAGTTTCGCTTCCGGCGGGATCACATTAAACGAATCACCCGCCTGGAATTCGGTTACAGAGACAACGGCTACATCTGTCGGTTTGACATTGCGGCTGACAATGCTTTGCAGCGCGGTGACGATCTGGCTAGCTGCCACAATTGGATCGCGCGTTTCGTGTGGCAAGGCCCCGTGCCCGCCGCTACCGCGCACCCATATCGTGAAATCGTTGGCCGAGGCCATCATCGGACCATCAACCAGCGCCACCGATCCCACCGGCACCTCGTTCCAGACGTGCAAACCCAGCGCGATATCTGGGGCCGGGTTTTGCAGCACACCATCGTCCAGCATGGCGGCGGCCCCTTTGCCGATCTCCTCTGCCGGCTGGAACACGAACTTCACCCGGCCCGCCATCTGCGCACGGTGTTCGCTCAGCAACTCGGCCACAGCCAGCGCAATCGACGTATGGCCATCATGCCCACAGGCGTGCATCTTGCCCGCTGCTGTCGATGCGTAATCAACTTCATTTTCCTCGTGGATGGGCAGCGCATCCATATCCGCCCGCACCATGATTGTCGGCCCTGGTGCGTCACCTTCCAGCAGCCCGACAACACCGGTCTGGCCCACTCCCGTCCGCACTTCCAGGCTCAACCGGGTCAACTCTTCGGCCACGATGCCTGCCGTGCGCACTTCCTCAAAGCCCAATTCGGGGTGGCGGTGGAGATCACGCCGCCGCGCGATCCAGTCCGCCTGGCGGGCTGCAATACGTGGCTTAAAGTCTATTGGTGCCATGCATCTTTCCTCTACATTTTCCTAGCGCAATTCAAATACTCGAAAAGACTCAGTATACCGGATACCATCACCTGCAAATTCCGGATCAATGTTGTCGCGCTGGCGGCGCGCCATTTCATCCATGTCCTTGATCTGGCTCTTGTGTTCGCGCAGCGCCGTGATCTTCTTTTCCAGGAAGTCGGTCACATCCACCCTGGCGTTTGGCTCACGCGGACCACACAGATAAACTTGCTTGACTTTGTGCGGCCCCAGGCCCTCGTCCCGGTACAGCTCCGGGAAGGTCAGGTGATCGCGCGCCGCGGGGAATACGGCATCCAACGCCGCGTCCCCAATCGCGCGGTGATCGGGATGGTTCAGGTAGCCAGTGCCATACCAGCGTGCAGTGGGATCGTTGGTGACCACGATGTCCGGTTTTTTGATCCGGATCAGCCGTGCTAGTTGGCGACGCAGCGCCAGCGTTGGCTGCAATTCGCCATCGGGGTAGCGCAAGAACACCACATCCTGAACGCCCAACCGGGCAGCAGCCGCGCGCTCTTCCGCTTCCCGAATGCCAACCAGGACATCAGACGTCATACCGAGGTCGCCGGAACCTTTATCACCACTAGTGGCCAACACAAACGTGATACGCTTGCCTTCGGTGGCCCATTTGGCAAAGGTGCCCCCAGAGAAGAATTCCGGGTCGTCGGGATGGGCGAAGATGCCCATCACGCGCTGCAGAGCCTGGTCAGTGCTGCCTTCTGTGTTGCCGTTTTCGCTCATCCGTCGGAATCCTTCTGGCCGCCCTGAGACGGGTTTGGTTTTTTCGAACCCCGGCGCTTGCCACCACGTCGCCTGCCGCGCCGCTGACGACTGCGCCCGCTCTTGCCGCTTTTACCCTTGATCACCTTTTTTCCATCCGGCTGGCGCGGTTTTTCTTCTGCAGACGGTTCGTCGGTAGAAGTTTCCGCTTCGGGCTGACGTGCGCCACAATCGCACGCTTCGCCCCCATGCTTCGAACATCCACTCTCCGCCTTAGCCTTGAGCGCTTCCCATTCCTCCAGTGGGATGATGTCTTCGCGCATCACGGTATGGCGCGTGTCGTCCACGATCACGACCACAGCATCACTCAGCGGCAGCACGTCGATGACGCGCCCTTCGCCGTGCGGCGTCCCGATCCGCTTGTTACGCTTGGGCAAATGCTTGCGCGCTTCAACATACTGCTCATATTCATACAGCAGGCAGCAGCGCAGCCGCCCACACATACCCGTAATTTCTGAGGGATTCAGCGAAACCCCCTGCGCCTTCGCCATTTTGATCGAGATCGGGCTGAAGTCGGTCAGGAATGTGCTGCAGCAGCGCGTGATGCCACATGCTCCCATTCCCCCCAGCACTTTGGCCACATCGCGGGGACCAATCTGCCGCAGTTCGACTTTGGCCTTGTAGCTGCGCTGCAACCGTGAGCGAAGCCGGGAGGTGTTCACCTTTTCCTCCGCGCTGAACAGAATCGCCAGCAGCGTACCGTCGAAGTTATACTGTGCTTCGACAAACTTGACGTTTTCGAAACCTCCCGTCGCGGCGGCTTTCTCACGGCAACTGATAAGCGCTTCCACTTCGCGCGACTTCCATAGCTTTTGGCTCATCATATCGGTCGGCGTGGCCAGGCGCAGTATCGGCTTGTACTCCCGCCCCTCGCCGTCTTCGTCCGGGTCCAGCATGTTCATAACCTGGCCCAACTGCCGCCCACGAGTCGTCTCGACAATCACATAGTCACCCACCCGTAGCTCCGGCAGGTGCTCACAGCTAAAGTGATAGAGCTTGCCAATTTCATAAAACCGCACACCGGCAATCGAACCGGTAGGGGTTGAAGCATCCATTTCTTCGTAGATCGTCATTACAATCCTTCCCAGGTTCGGAGAATATCTCCATAATTGCAACCATACCCCGAACACCTCAACTATAAAGAATGTATCTTGCGTTTGCAACCATGTTCGGTGTATGCTCGTGACCATAACCGGCAGAGCTCCTGTCTCCACCGGCTATGCGAAGGAGAGAGATCTTATGTTACAAAAAAAGGTGAGCATTCCCCCGCAGACCAGCCTGGCAGTTGTGCTACTGGCGCTTTCGCTCTGCCTGTCCGCCTGTTACAAAAATGCCGGCGAAAATGTTTCGCCAACGCTTGGCAGTGGGAACCAGGTCAATGTCGACGAAATCCCGACTGACACCCCAACCAACCCGACGCCAGCCCCACAATCATCTCCCAGAGGACCGGTTAGCTCGGGCCAGGCTTCCAACCCAGACCAGTCATCAACGGATTTGCCATCCAACGGGCAGCCTGATCCGATTGACCCAGTTGAGGCGAATACGATTACAGACCCTGATGATGAACAATCATCGGCAACCCCCACCACACAAAGCATAATCCAACCCGCACCAGGTGGACTTGCGGCGACGCCATCGCTGCCGCCGGTAGTTCCCATTGCGCCAGATGACGCCTCGCCTCTGGAACCAACACCAACCACCCCGTCTGAGTTTACCGAGGAAACTTCGCCCTGTGTATATGTTGTTCAGTCAGGGGATACATTATACGGTATCGCGCGAACAATGGTTGATGAAGTTGATGTTCCAGCCTACGCCAACCAGTTGTCCGAGCTTAACGGTATCTATGATGAGTATTCGCTGCAAGCCGGCCAGGAACTCCGGCTTCCAGGTTGTGAAGACCCCGATGCGCCAGAGGTTGAGGATGTCGATACTGACGACACGGACCCAGGCCCCGCCACTACACTCGAATCGCCGATTGATATCCAGACCGGAGACAAAATCCAATATGAGGTTCAGCCTGGCGATACGCTGTTTGGCATTGCAGCCCAATACCCCGGTGTTGAGGTAGACGATATTATGGAAGCCAATGGTCTATCATCTGACACCATTCAGGCAGGCCAGATTCTACAAATCCCACCACCCGCACAGCAGTAGCCGCAACCTCCCCCCCAAAAAACCAAACGGGCATCTCTCGCAATAGTAAAGATGCCCGTTCATTTTCTCATTGGTGAAAGCGACTTATCCCACACCCAGCAACAGCTAACTCCCCAGGCCACCATACTTGTTCGTCAGCAGATCAAGGATGGTCTTGACATCAACAGCATCCTTGCCCCCAATTAGCGAGATATTGCCCAGGAAACCACTTTTCGACTGGCGCACTTCCAGGTCCATCGTCAATTCATCAAACGCATCAGCATTCAAGCGACGCAGCAACTGCTCCTCAGACTCCGACAATTCGTACCCGGCCAGAGCGCTGTCCGGGTCCGCAAAGAACTGCTCACGGTAATCCTGGTCGGTAATCACCCGGCTTACGATGGTAGTCAACGTTTCACGGGACATAATTTTCTCTCCTTGTGGCTGCCAGTAGACGCCGGCACGGCTTTGGCTTATATTATGCTGTGGACGAATTATATACCCATTTTGCCAGACCGACGTGACCTGACCGTGACCAGTTAATGAGAATTACCCGCCATGACTAAACACACTGCGCTTATCTGTACCATCATCAGTGTCGCGACTCTAGCCATCCCCTGGCACACTTCACGGGCATTTGACTACCAACTGGCGACCCTAGAAACGCCTTCACCAGATCGGCCCGCTATCCCTTCACACGGACCAACTGGCTATAGCAACCCGGCTACTGGCAACTATCTCAGCGGGAGCGCCGACGATCCACTGGCTGAGTTTACCCGCCGCCCATTGGACGAGTACATTATCCCCGAAGGTGGCCTGTTTATGGATCCGCTGCACAACGGCCCCCACTACGGCATCGACTACACCAACCCTGACGATTATCTGAATGGCAGACCAATCTGGGTCTACCCGATTGGCCCGGGCTATGTCACAACGCGCTCAAGCTGCTTGCTCTGTTTTGTCGACGGCGACTGGATGGGCAGCATTCCATCCCAGGCCCCACAATACAATTTTGGGTTTGGCGGCATGGTCGTCACCGAAACCCCCTTCAGCCCAGAAGTCTCGATCTACATCATGTACGCACACTTGGCCCGCGACTCCGTCAGTCTGGGCGATTACATCACGCCTCGTGAGTCGATTGCGGTTGCAGGCAACACTGGTTATTCCGAAGAAATTCATCTCCACCTCGAAGTACGATTTGGCAGACCGGGCGCATTCTGGAATGCCGACTTCAGCGATCCAGGAACGATGGATCGCTGGCTGAATACGGACCTTGTCACACCCGCTATGCTGATCTACCCCGAATACCACGCTTCCTTTGTCACCTATATTGAGGAGTGGGTCGCAGTACAACCCGTCATTGACGACTCCCTACCCTGATTTTTCTCGACATGATCTGGATAGCCTCTCAGACGCCCAAATTGCCGTTTTAAGCGCATTACTCGTGATAATAATACTTATCACGAAGTAATCTGTTGTTGCTGATCATAGCGGGCCAGCTGGTTGGCAGCACGCCATCTCCGGCAAAACACGCCCATATGTGCTATGCTGAAAGACATCGTTTGAATCGCTCACGTCAGGAGGGCGTCATGGCAGGAGCACAATTTCTTCGCAACGTATCGCTGTTTGCCAACCTCTCGTTCTCAGAGTTGGAACCACTGGCCCAGCGCCTGGTATCACGCAAATATGCTGCTGACGAACAGGTCTTGAGCCAGGGCAGCCCAGGCAACAGCATGTATATCGTCGAATCGGGCCTCGTTGAAATCGTGGTGCGCACGGTTGACGGTCAAACTCAGTCGCTAGCGCACTTTGGGCCGGGGCAAGTCTTTGGGGAATTTGCACTGCTCGATGGTTTGCCGCGTTCAGCCGGTGCGATAGCGCGCGAACCCAGCGTGCTGCTGGTCCTGACGCGGCCCGAGTTCTTCATGTATCTGGAGCAGCATCCCGCCGTAGCCATCAACCTGCTGGTTTTGTTAAGCCGCCGGTTGCGGTTTACCCTCCAACGCACGGAAGCTGATCTCGACCCGACGCCGATCGAGGTGCAGATAGCGGCAGTGCTGACGCGGCTGGCAGAACGCTACGGCGAACCACGCGATGGTCGTATCCAGCTTTCGATACGGTTGACACAAGGAGAGCTAGCGGGAATCATGGGTCGTCCGCGCTCCGAAACAGAAGCAGCCCTCGACAGCTTGCGTCGACAAGGGCTGGTGGAAACGCGGGGATTACAGATGATGATCCATGATCTGGATCAATTGCGCACAATCGCGGCGGGGCCAGCATAGCACCGGTGCAAGATAACGGAAATACTACGCCTGGTCCGGGTCTGACAGATGATCGTTATCGGAACGGGCGCGGCGCTGCACAAACGAATAAAACGGGTAAGCCAGTTTCTCCGGATCAGCCTGGCCCATTTCGAGCGCAGACTTGTTCGCACCCTCAAAATCCTGGTGCATACGCTCGACCATCTGCAACTGGTTATCCGACGGTTCTAGCGAAAACAGTGCAATCAAGGTCGTGTAGGTGCCCGGCACAAAGCACAGCCACTGGCCATTTTCCATCTCGGTACTGCGCATACCCGCCCGGAAGATTTCCGCTGCCGCTGAGCGATAGCTGCTTAGCATCGGCACAATAAGTTCTGGTTCGATTGCAAATTCGCCCAGGGTCTCAATTGGCATTCCGCTCTTGTTGTCATAAACGCTCATACCCACGGCCTTGGCAGTCAAGCGCTTCTTGAGATGGATCGTGTCCTCCGTTTCATTGATCGCGTCTTGCCACACTGCCGGATCCGCTTCGGCAATGAGTTGGGCGACAGTCATGATCTGCCGTTGGTACCGATCATAGAGCCGGTGAAACTGGGTGCGATTGATCTCGCCATTGGCGAATTCCTGCACTAACCGGCTCATTTTTTGGTGAACCTGTGCGATAAACTCCTGGCCCTGTCGTGTACTGTCCCGCTCGGAAGGGACGTTGGGAGAGTTAGCCATATACTGATGCTCCTGTTGTGGCCGCTGCTGGTATTGCCATTATAACCCGGCTTGCGAACCTTGTGAATATTCCGCCATAATCCATTCTACCACAACGCAATACGCAGTGTCTCCCTATGTATCGAAACCGTCTAGAACCATCCTCGAAGTGTAGACAGAGTCTTGACGCCTGTGGTAGACTACTTGTAATATGCAGCAACATACGGGCTGGAGGCACACACACCAATGGCAGATCATGCAGATGCCATAAAAGTAGTTTGCATTGAAGATGAACCAGAGATGATCGATCTGGTCAAGCTCATTTTGACCCGGCGTGGCTTTGATGTCACCGGGGCAATGGGCGGCCAAGAGGGGCTGGAAGCGATTGAGCAGATCCAGCCTGATCTTGTGTTGCTGGATCTGATGATGCCCGACATGGACGGCTGGGAAGTCTACCAGCAGATGAAGGGCAACGAGCAGATGAAGGATATTCCGGTTATTGTGGTAACCGCCAAAGCCCAAAGCATCGACAAGGTCCTGGGGCTGCATATTGCGAAAGTAAACGACTACATCACCAAACCATTCGGACCAACTGAGTTGTTGACGAGTGTACTGCGCGTTCTGCGCGAAGCCGGAATCGAAGCCGAAGAAGCGGGATAGACCGGTTTGACATCTGCTCCGGACAGATTAGAAGCACAAGGCAGGTAGCACACTGACCGGGCTCGGCTCCGTCTGATTCCAGGAATGCTAAATTCAAAGGGACCATTGGTGTCCCTTTTTTGTGTTATCTTACCGGGCAGAAGGCAATAGTTGGCCTGCATTGCGGTAGCCGCTGCGCTGGCATACAATATGATGCACTACTTACCTTTACACAGGGAACGTAACACTTTATGAAAGCATCATGGCAAACCTTGCTTGCATCCTCCACGCCCATCATCGCGGACGGCGGGATGGGCACCATGCTGTTCGCCAACGGCCTGGAACAAGGCGGTTGTCCGGAGATGTGGAATGTCGACCGCCCAGACGTGATAGCCAGTATTCACCAGGGCTATATACAGGCCGGCGCACAAATCATCCTCACGAACAGCTTCGGCGGCAACCGGGTCCGGTTGGAATCGCACGGGCATGGGGAGCGCGCGGCGGAGTTGAACCAGGCTGCCGCACGGCTGGCTCGTACTGCCGCCGATGCTGCCCCAAATCCAGTGGTGGTGGGAGGCTCGATGGGCCCCACCGGCCAGATGATGGCTCCACTGGGTGACCTAACCGCCGAGGAAGCCACAGCAATTTTCGCAGAGCAAGCGGCTGCGCTGGTCGCGAGCGGGGTAGATGTGTTGTGGATCGAGACCATGTCCGATCTGGCAGAGGTCCAGGCCGCGCGCGCAGGCTGTCGCCAGGCCGCGCCAGCTACCCCCGTTGTTGCCACGATGACGTTCGACACCAAAGGCCGCACCATGATGGGCGTCAAACCGGAACAGGCGGTCAGCGCGTTCCAGGAGTTTGACCTGGTGGCGCTGGGCGCAAACTGTGGCAACGGACCGGATGAAATCGAATCCATCATCAAACACATGCACGCAGCTAACCCGGACGTGGTATTAGTGGCCAAGGCCAACGCAGGATTACCGCACATGGAAAGCGGCAGGCCCGTGTATGATGCCACGCCGGACGACATGGCCGCCTATAGCCGGCGCGTGCACCAGTTGGGAGCGACGATCATCGGGGCCTGCTGCGGCAGTACGCCGGATCATATTCGAGCGATAGCCGGGGCACTTGCCCCGTAACCGTGTGGAAGCCTTCATACGCGGTCGTTTTAAAGCCTGGGAACTTTTTTGAAGGGGGCCTTATGAGCAAACGACATTTACTGATTGGACGCGGCCTGGTTTGCCTGGCGTTGGTTGCCATGCTGGTCGCATCAGCCTGGAGTGGGTTCGGCGAATCCGCCAGCGCCTTCCAGGGCAACAACTTGCTGCAAAACCCCGGTTTCGAAGAACCGTATATCGCCATCAACGGTGACGATACGCTGCGCGTCGCAGCCAACTGGCGGCCCTGGAGTTTGCCGCAGGGATCGTCGACAGCAATCAACGCGCGACCCGAATACCGGCTGGCACCTGCCAACCGCGTTCGCTCAGGCGGCGCTGCTCAGCAATACGGCACGTTTTATGCAACTCACACCGGCGGACTGTACCAGCGGGTTCCCGTCACCCCCAATATCGAACTGCAGTTCAGCGCATACATTTATGTCTGGTCGTCAGCATCTTTCTATGACCCCGATGTCAGCGATAATCCCAATGATGTCAGAATCAGTGTGGGCATTGACCCGTTCGGCGGGATTGACGGCAACAGTAGCGACATTGTCTGGTCTCCGGACGCCGAGTTCTACGACCAGTATCGCGAAATGAGCATCACGGCTGCCGCCCGAAACAGCACGGTAACGGTCTTTATCCGCACCGCGCCGCAAGGGTTCAACGGCACCACGGAAGTGTACGTCGATGATGCGCGGCTGCTGGAAGTGGGGCAGATTCCGCCCACATCAACGCCACCATCCGGTGACACTTTTACGCCGCCGCCGACCTTTACACCGGACCTGACCTTTGCGCCAACTCAGGAAGGTACGCTGACTCCCTCGCGCACGCCCAATGTGACGGCCACCAACACCCCCTTCCCTTCGGTCACATTCACGCCCTCGCCGGTCGTCACGGCGACCCGGTCGATTCCCGATGGATTTACCAGGACCGTCACTTACGTGGTGCGCGCAGGTGACACAGTGTCTGGCATTGCCAGCCGTTTCGGGAGTACGGTTAATGCGATCGGCGAGGTCAACGGACTGAACAACGTTGGACTGATCTTCGTGGGACAAACGCTGTTGGTCCCGGTACGCGATGGCGTGAATCCACAGCCAGCGACCCTGACCCCAGTTCCGACGCGGTCCGATGGCAACGGTGGCCCCACACCGTCACCCGGATTTGTGAACTACACCGTGCTGCGCGGTGACACTTTGAGCGCTATCGCCGCGCGTTATAACAGCACTATCAACACACTGGCCCAGGTTAACAACATCGTCAATCCCAACCTGATCTTTCCGGGCCAGGTCCTGTTGGTGCCGGGTGGCAGCACTCCATCACCTGTGCCGCCTACACCAAGCCCTTCGCCCCCCATCCAACCAACAACTCACGTCGTCCAGGTGGGCGAAAACCTGTTCCGCATCAGCCTGCGCTACAACGTCACCATCAACGCGCTGGTGCGCGCCAATGGCATCCCGAACCCGTCGTTGATCTATCCTGGCCAAGTCTTGACAATTCCGCGATGAGCGACACGACGATGAGCGATTGGCGCATTCTACGCAAAGCCAGCACGAACGACGTCGTGTTGGCCCGGACCAAGTGGTGCCAGAGCTTCTGGTGCCACTTCAAGGGCTTGATGCTGCGGCGCAACCTGCCAGAAGATGAAGGGCTGTTGTTTGTGTACGGACGTACCAGCATTTCACAAGCAACGATCCACATGTTTTTTGTGTTGTTTCCAATTGCGGCAGTGTGGCTAGATGATGAGGGGCGCGTGGTGGATGCCAAGCTGGCCAGGCCCTGGCGTCCCTTTTATGCCCCAGCCCAACCCGCACGCTATTTGGTCGAAGCCCGACCTGCGCTGCTTGATCGGGTGGCGGTAGGCGATCAACTTATTTTTGATGAGCCAGCAAATCCGTGACGTGGGGAACCTGTCCGCTTATCAGGTAGGGTTGATGTGCTTGCCTGAGCACGTGGATTTCTGAGTAAAAATGTCGATATGCCCTAATGGGCCTGGTGGCTGTCATGTAAAACATGGCGCGCGGCCAGCGGCAACCTGACAGTAAACGTCGTCCCCTGGCCTTCATCGCTGTGCAGTGCAATTGTACCCCGGTAGCGCTCCACCAGCGCATTTACCGCCGAAAGACCAATCCCGGTCCCGTTAATGCGCGCTTGTTTGGCGTTTTTTGCGCGGAAGAACTCCTGGAAGATATTGGGGATATCGTCGGCAGGAATCCCGATGCCGGTATCGCTAATCTTGACCTCGGTATAACCAGCTGAAATACTGTAGTTGACCGTGACCTGGCCCGCTTCTGGCGTGTATTTGACCGCGTTGTTGAGCAGATTCCCAAAAATGATCTGCAACCCAACATCCCCGGCCAGGACAATGCCCTCCCGGTCATCCAGATCACAATGCACCGTGATACCTTTGATGTCTGCCCCGGCACGTTCACGTTCGACCATCTTAAGCAGAGCCGCGCGCACGCTTTCGGGGGCGAGTGGCGTATGGGAGGCACTGGCCTCCTGGCTGGCGGCCAAAGTCAGCAAATCATCAACCAGAGTGCTCAACTCACGTAGGCGCTGGGTCACACGCGCCAGGATTGCGCCCTGCTGTTCGGTGATCTCACCCATGTATCCCTGTTCAAGCGTAAGCATAAGGGACAGGCTCGCAGCCAGTGGCGCGCGCAGCTCGTGAGTGGCGACGCGCACAAACGTCGAACGGGCATCGTATAACTGGCGGATATGCTGTTCACGCTGGCGCATCCGCTGTGTCCGGCGCGAAACCAGCTCGGACAAGGTAACAATGGTCGTGCCAAAGAAGAACATGACCGCTGTGATGTAGGTCCCGTTGCGATATAATTGGGACCCCATGTCAAACTCGTCGATCTCGATATAGGGTAACCAGTCCGAACGCTCTAACAGCGCCAGCGCGCCAACAATCGCAATGGCCAGAAAAGAGAGACTGCGCGTTTGCCAGGTGAGTAATACGGTGCCCGACAATGCCGCATGGATCACAAAGAAAATCAGCGCTGGACTGGTGATCCCGCCGGTGAGATGCACCAGGACCGTCATCGCTACCCAATCCAAAACGATCTGCCCCCAGGCGACGCGCTGGACACGTTCCAGGGTCTCGTTCGCGTCGCGGCAGGTGAAAAAAAGCAGGCTGTTGTAAAACAGCACAAACAACCCTGTCCCCACCAAGGGGACAACATCCAACTTGACGCTCAGCACGATTTCGGCAAACCCGGTGCAAAATAGAATACTGAACCCAGCCGCCCACCGAAACTTGATGAGCAGCCGGGTATTTTGGCACAGTTCGTCAAGGGTTGGCCGCAATCCGCGTTCGCCGGGCGGGGCGACGAGTGAGGATCGCAGTTCGGTCATGACTCAGACAGTAACTTGGCTACCTCCGCCAACAGCGTCTTGGGATCAATTGGCTTATCAATGAACCCATCGACGGGGAGGTAGTCGCTGTCCGGCTCGAAGCGCAACGGCGTCGTCTGGTGCACTGCCGTGACCATCAAGATCGGAATCCGGCGCGTTTCTTCAGGAGCGTCTGGCGCGTGCAGTTTCTGCGCCAATTGGAAGCCCGCCGTGTGGGTATCCATCATCACATCAAGAATGATCAGGTCTGGCTTGACCGACTCGACAGCTACCAACCCTTCGGCTTGCGACCCGGCTTCGTGGACTTCGTACCCGGCGCTTTCCAACGGCATCCGCAAAGACAACACCACATCGGGATCATCATCAATAATCAGAACTTTTTGGCTCATATGTATCTTCTCTCCTGACTTCATCGATCAGGGAATGAACAAGAACTGGCAACGCATGCTCGACCGCAGCACTCATGGGTTGGTCCCACTCTGTATTGTGCGGTTGAACCCCGAAAATCACAACTTCCGGCGGCAAGACACCCAATGCCTCAGCCAGGGTCAGCGCGGCGGCCAGATCGCTCTGGTGCAGCGACAACACCTGTCCCGCGTTGACCTGGACATCCTGCCACGCAAAGCGCCGGATTGTGCCGGCAGGCAGCCCCATCTGCACAGCGTCCACGATGATAACCCGATGGTAAGGCTCCATGACCAACACCAGACCCAGCCCCTGGGTTCCGCCGTCGACCACATCCACGTCGGACGGCAGCTCGACCCCCTGGAGCGCTTCGACCACGCGAATTCCGAAGGCGTCATCTCCCATCAGCGGGTTGCCTACTCCCAGAATCAGCGTGCGGGCCATTGCGCTCCGTCAGAACCAGTGTAGGAGAGGTATCCCAATGGAACGCCTCTCCTCATACCGGCATTATTTGCCTACAAACTCAACGTCCAGGAAATGCGTCGAGCACGAAATGCAAGGATCATACGCACGCACGAGCATCTCCAGCTTGTGCGTGATCTCGGCTTCCGACTGGTCGAGCAGGGTCGGGACCAGGGCGCGCAGATCCAGGTCTATGTTACCCAGGTTCTGCCCGGTGGGAATGATGCAGTTGGCTTCTTCGATCAGGCCGTTTTCGCCGATCTGGTATTCGTGGAACAGGATACCGCGCGGCACATCACAGGCCCCCACCCCTCGCGCGCCTGGCGAGAGCGTGATCGGGGCCGGTTCTTCCCACTCGACGCCACGTTCTAGCAGCGTATCGATCAGCAGCAGCACATCGTCCACACAGTGCACGATCTCGACCACCTGCGCAGCGCTGTTCATGTAGGGCCGGTAGCAGGGCGCTTCCAGTCCCAGGTGTGCGGCAGCTTCTTTGGCACGCGGGTGCAGGTGTTCATGCTTGAGATTGTAGCGAGCCAGCGCACCTACCATGTAACTGTCGCGGTTGAAGGCAGCGTGCTTGGCTGTCGAATGCGGAGACAGCCGCTCGTTGGTCACAGTGCGATAGGCGCTGATCGGTAGTTCATGCCCGTCCGTACTGCCGATCATGCCGTCGATGAAGCCATATTCGTCCGGGTGCACCAGCGCGACATACTCAGTTTCCCGCTCGAAGGTAGGCCAGGGCAGCGTGCCGAACAATTCCACCGTTGCGTCCACATCCGCCACCAACTCAACCGCTCTTTCGCGCATGCGTTCAAGGTCCTCACGCGAGGGGAAGTGCGTAAAGCCACCTACTGTCATCGCAATCGGGTGCGTGTGCCGCCCGACAATCGCCTCACACAGATCGCCGGAAAACTTCTTCATGCGCAGCGCGCGCAAAACCACGTCCGGGTGGGACGTTGCCAGCGGAATCACACTGCCCACGTCCAGAAAGTCCGGCGCGATCAGCATGTACACATGCAGGATGTGACTGTCCAGCATTTCGCCATGAAACGCCAGTTTACGCAGCAGTTTCGTCTGTTCGCTGAGTTCGACCTGCAGCGCGCGTTCGGAAGCACGCAGGCTGGCCGTGGCGTGGCCAATCGCGCAAATGCCGCAGATGCGGCTGGTGATGTGCGACGCCTGGTGATAGGGCCGCCCGCGCAGCATCGCCTCGAAGAAACGCGGCGTTTCAACGATTTCCAGCTCGCAGCGTTCAATCGAACCATCGCGCACATCAACCACGATGTTGCCGTGACCCTCAACGCGCGTCAGGTGATGGACATTAACTTTCACATTTTCAGCCATTAGTCTGCCTCCTGGGGTGCTGCAAAGTCGGATGATGGGAGGGCTTCATTCCTGGACAGGACAGCTTCGGGCTTCAGCGGCGAGTCTTCACCCATGTGTTCCATCTGGTAATGGTTGAACATGGTGAAGCGCGCGTCGATGTCTTCCTCGCTCAGGCCGTGTCCGCGCAGGATTTCGCGCATGTGCTCGAAGTTGGCTTCTGGGTGCCAGCCACGGCAGCCTTCACAGCCGTCGCCATAGGTAGGGCAAATAGCGTCGCATCCGGCGCGCGTGATGGGCCCCAGGCACGGTTTGCCCAGCGTGTTCAGGCAGGCATTCTCAGCCAGTTTGCATTCCACGCACAGCGGATAGTCCGGCAGTTTGGGCTTGCGGCCCTGGAGCATCTGCTGCACAATGCGCAGAAACTCGAAGCGGTCAATCGGGCAACCAGGGATAACAGCGTCGACCTGCACCACTGCCGAAATCGGGCGTGCGGGATAGCTCTCGTAGGCTTCCTTGCCGTTCTGGCCATACACGTAGGTCTGGACGTTTTCGATGGTCCAGCGATTCTTCATGCTGTTGATGCCGCCCAGGTGCGCACAGGCCCCCAACGCCACAACAACATCCGCCTGGTTGCGAATCTGGCGCAGACGGTCTTCATCGCTCTTGCGGGTGCACGAGCCTTCGACAAACGCAATCTGGTAGTCTTCACCCTTCTCGGTCATCGCTTCGCGGAACTGGACGATTTCAACCAGGTCAAGCAAGCCCAGGTGCGTCTGCAGTGCATCAATAACCGTCAACTGGCAGCCTTCACAACTGGTGAAGTCAAAGAAGGCGATTTTGGGTTTGTTGGACATTAGAGCGCCTCCTCGAATGCCAATGCTTCAGCATAGGTCCAGGCTGGACCTTCCTGACAAGCGTAACGATGGTTGACCTGGCAGTGACCACATTTCCCCACACCGCACTTCATGCGCCGCTCGAAGCTCATCCAAATCTGCTCCGGCGTCAGGCCCTTACCAGAGAGTTCCATCACAACAAAACGGTACATGATTGGTGGCCCCACTGTGATCGCGACGGTGTGGTACGGGTTGATCTGGATGTGCTCGAACAGGCGCGTAATCACGCCAACGTGTCCCAGCCACGTATCGTCGGCACGATCCACTGTCACCAGGGCTTCGACATCGTCACGCTCTTCCCATTCGGCCATCGCATCACGGAAGAGGAGTTCGGATGGGTTGCGCGCACCGTACAGAATGATCAGCCGCCCAAAATCTGCGCGGTTGTCGATAATCTGGTCAATTAGCGAGCGCGCCGGTGCAATACCCAGGCCACCAGCCGCGATAAGCACATCTTTGCCCTTGAACACTTCGATGGGAAAGCCACGTCCGAACGGGCCGCGAATGCCTACCCGGTCACCGCGCTCCAGTTTGTGGATGACGTTGGTCAGGTCACCCGCGTTGCGGATACACAGCCTGAACGTATCGTGCGTGCGGCTGGGCGAGGACATGACACTGATCGGGGCTTCACCCACCCCTGGCAGCGACACCATCACAAATTGGCCCGGCGAATGGCCCAGGTTTTCGCCACCAGGCAGCCGGACATCGTACACTTTTTCGAGCTTGCTTTCGACCTGCACGTCTTCGATGGTGGCGATCACGGGAAGATAGATCGATGTATGCCCGTTAAACGCGCGCGGAGTCGTGGTTGTCGAGAGATTAAAGGTTGCGTCTAACATGAACTAGCCTCCCGGTTCCAGTTGCATTTCTTCGTAGAGCGCATTCAGCGTACCGGGAATGGTAATGTCTACCAGGCAGGCTCGCTCACAGCGTCCACAGCCCGTGCATCCCAACAGCCCGTGTACCTGCTTGATGTATTTGCCCTTGCGCATCAGGCGATGGCGCACCCGCGAGGCCTTGCTTTCGCGGAAGTTGTGCCCACCGGCCACCAGCGCAAACTCGTGCAACTGGCAGGAATCCCAGACACGCACGCGCTCGCCGTCCTCCATGTTGATATCGAGTTCGTCTTGCACATCGAAGCAGAAGCACGTCGGACAGACATTGGTGCACGAACCGCACGCCAGGCAGCGCTCGCCCAGGTCTTCCCAGATATGCGCATCGTAACCCAACGACAACAGCGACGGGGTTTGATCGCGGCTCATCTTCAAGCGGTGGCGGAAGTGCGGCCACTTGGCTGAGAGTGTGCGCCCCAGCAATTGCATGTCCTCGCTCTTGGCCATCTTCGCTTCCGAATATTCCAACAGCAAGGCTTCGCCCCGCTCGCTGCCCGTATCGAGCAGGTAGCTGCCATTGACCTCGGTCATGTGCAGGTCATAGATAGGCGGAGCCGTGAGGGTGCCCATGTCTTTGCAGAACGACGCATCGTCACACGGGGTCAAACATTCAATGCCGATGACGTAAATTTGATCGCGCCGCTCCATGTAGTGTTCATCACGGAACCCTTCGGCAAATACCTTATCGTAGAGCATGATGCCGTTCATATCACACGTATGCACCCCAAAAATCACGGTTGGGGTCACATCCTGGAACACTGGCTCAACTTCAAGCTGCCCGGTTCCAGGCTCCAATGCATTGGCATGAAAGTTGAACAGCACTTCGCGTTGCGGTAAGAAGTATTTTTTGGGTGGGAGAACGGTCGTATCGTAGTCTAGCTCAAGCTGCTCTGGGTCGACAATGTCGGCAAAGGCGTAACCGGTTTCGGTTTGGGTTGGCCCAACCACCCGGAAACTAGCCTGGAGCGCTTCCACAAAAGCGGAAAGTTGGTCCTTAGGCAAGATGTATAGGCTCATAAGTTACTCCACGAGGCTCCACTGAGGCCAACGTACATTGGTTGAAGGTACTAATTTCCACAGGGATAGCTTAACAGGCCAGCACCGACCTCCCCAGTGGTGGATGACCAAGTTTAGTGTGACGTAGATCACAATACTGGAAGCAACGCTGACCCGATATCAGTTGCTGCCAAGGCATTGTCGTGATTATCATCTTCATAAACGTAAAAACAGGGAGAATAGTGCCGAATGAAACGTGTAATTGTTTTGGCCCTGGCTGTCGCTCTTGGTGTGGGAGCCTTTGGGTTATACACTGCCTTCCAGGCCGATGATGACAACGAGAAAAACGTGCTGGCCGCACAGCCAGCCCAATATGAGCTGGTCGAGATCACCAGCGGTCTCTCGCGCCCTGTGTACTTGACCCATGCCGGTGATGGTTCGGGCCGTTTGTTCATTGTGGAACAAAGTGGCACCATCTGGACTATGCAGGACGGTACCCTGTTGGACACCCCCTTTCTAGATGTATCCGGCCTGATTAGCCCGGAAGCGCTGACGGACCGTTACACCGAACGGGGGTTGTTGGGGTTGGCATTCCATCCGGATTTTGCATCAAATGGGCAGTTTTTCATCAACTACACTGACCAATCCGGCCACTCGGTGCTGGCGCGGTATACGGTTTCCGGCAGTGACCCCAACCAGGCTGACCTCGCCAGCGCCGAGCAACTGCTATATGTGCAGCAGCCGTTCAGTAATCACAATGGCGGCCACCTGGCTTTTGGTCCAGATGGTTACCTGTACCTGGCCCTGGGCGATGGGGGTTCGGCGGGAGACCCGCGGCAAAACGGCCAAAACCCAACCACCCTGCTGGGCACGATTCTGCGGTTGGATGTCAGCACGGAGAGCGGCTACCTTGTTCCCGCAGACAATCCGTTTGCCAGCGGTGACCAGGCACGCCCCGAAATCTGGGCCTGGGGTTTGCGCAATGCGTGGCGTTTCTCGTTTGACCGCGACACCGGCGACCTGTACATTGCTGATGTGGGCCAAAACCAGTGGGAAGAAATCAGCGTCCAACCCGCTGGCAGCGCTGGTGGGGAGAACTATGGCTGGAACGCCTATGAAGGCACACACGTATATTCCGGGGCAACCCCGGCTTCGGATGTGGTGATGCCGGTGCTGGAATATGACCACAGCAGTGGTCGGTGTTCGGTCACGGGCGGGTATGTTTACCGGGGCACGGCGATCCCTGGTCTGCAGGGTTACTACGTGTACGGGGATTGGTGCTCCGGCACGATCTGGACCGCCCGCCAGACTGAGGATGGCACCTGGGAAGCCAGTGTCTCGCTCGAATCGGGCTACAACATCAACTCGTTCGGCGAGGACGAAAACGGCGAGCTATACCTGTTGGACAACAGCGGGGCCGTGCTGCGCTTCGATCCTGCTGGATAACCAACACACCTGTTTTAGCTATCACGCCCGCAGAGCCTCGGAGCTTGCGGGCGTGGAGTTTTTCAGGTTGCACTCAGGGATTGTCTCACTTCTTCGACACAGTCTTCGCTCGCCAACGCAACAATCCGGTCCCCAAAGCGGATCACCGTGCTGCCATGCGGGAAAACGATCTGTTTGCCACGCCGGATCGACACCAGGATACACGCTGCGGGCAACTGCCGGGCAACTTCTTGCACAGTTTTACCAGCAAGCGGATGCTTATAGGGAATAACAACCTCTACGACATGCGTCTTATCATCCTGAGCGGCGCGCACTTCGTGGAGACGCTGGCTGGTTTGTGTCCGCTGCGCAACTGCCTGTTCATAAGCGTGGATAACATCTGCACGGCGGATGACACCCACAATTCTCTTTTCGTCGGTGCGGTCAACAATGGGCAGCCGCCCCACACGATGCACACCCATGCGCCACAAAGCGCTGCCCATCGTTTCATCCGGATAGCCGACCACCACTGTCGTGGTCGCAATATCGGCCACCAGCTTCTGTACCGCACCTTCTTCTAGCAACGCCGCCTCAAGATCGCCCAGGGTCACAACACCGTACAAACGCCCCCCGTCATCCAACACGGGAAATCCGTGATGATGGGTGCGTTCGAATTCGTCTATCAACTCGTGCACTGGCATGGTATGCGGCACCGAGTCATACTCGCGGGTCATCACTACGCTGACGGGGATATCGTCGAACACATCGACCTCGCGCTTGGGTGTTATCTTCACGCCACGCCGCGTCAGCTTCAGCGTATAAATCGACTCTGGCTCGATAGCACGTGAAATGATCATACTGACCACCGTGGCAAACATCAGCGGCAAAATGATCTTGTAATCCCCCGTCATCTCAAACATAATCAGAATAGCAGTTGCAGGGGCATGAGCAGTCCCGGCGAAGGTAGCCGCCATCCCCACCAGCGCGTAGGCTCCCGCCGGAGCAGTCGACTCCGGAAACCAGGTATGCATATAGTGCCCAAAGACCATACCCAACATGGCTCCGAGAAACAGTGAAGGCGCAAACACACCACCTGATCCTCCCGAACCCAATGTGACTGCGGTTGCGATCAGTTTGAGAACCAGCAGCACGAGCGCGGTCCGCAAGGCTAACTCGCCTAACAGTGCGGGTGCGATTAACTCGTAGCCGACTCCAAAGACGCCGGGAATCGTCAAGCCATCACGCTGGAACGTAAAGTCACCGCTAATGCACACAATGCCGATAATGCCCAGGATCAATCCCCCCACAACGGGCTTTAGATATTCCGGAAAGCGTTTCCAACCATCAAACAGGTCTTCCATCGCATATATCAACTTGGCATAGACGATGGCCACCACTGCCGCCAGCGCACCCAGCAAGGCATACAGGATCAGCTCCCAGTTGCTAACCAGCATATAGGCCGGAACGGGAAAGGCGCGCACCGAGCCTTCAAACGAATGGACGATAACGTCGGCAATGACGGACGACATCACCACTGCTCCAAAATAGCTGGCGTGAATTTCCCCCAGAATGATCTCCAGGGCAAATATCGCCCCGGCAATTGGTGCATTGAACGTGGCCGAGATGCCACCCGCAGCGCCACACGCCACCAGGCTGCGAATTCGTTCGGGAGAGAGATTCAGCCGTTGGCCAATGGTCGACCCCAACGCCGACCCGATTTGCACGATAGGCCCTTCACGACCCACCGAGCCACCGCTCCCAATGCAGATTGAAGAGGCCAGCGACTTGACCACCGCCACGCGCGGGCGAATGACGCCGCTTTTCAGGGCAACTGCCTCCATCACTTCTGGCACGCCGTGACCTTTGGCTTCCCGTGCAAAAAAATAGACCAGTGGGCCAACGATCAATCCCCCCAAAGCGGGGACAAAGAAAAAGTAGTAATCGCCCAAAAAACCGAAAAGCGTCGAACCACCGTCAAACGACACTTGTTGAGCCGACTCAATCAACCAGCGAAACACCACCGCACCAAAACCGGCCCCACATCCCACCAGGATGGCAGTTCCCATGACGACCGCCCATTCTGGTGGTTTTCCATTGCCCGCCACTTGCTCCAGCCACCGAAAAAATGCCTGCAACCAATAGTTCGTTTTACGTTGATAGACCGCCGGTTTCATAACGGCATCCCCCTAATTGCATCAATGTCGATGTATGAGTATCATGCAAAACCTCTCAGTATTACCTCAAATTGGCGAACCGGGGGTAATCTCAGGGTAATCTCAATCCACCACATGCACCGGGTTGCGCAATGTACCGATACCTTCCACCTCGATCTGAACCACGTCACCCGCGTGCAGTTCGCTGACACCGGCAGGGGTGCCGGTCAAGATCACGTCGCCAGGAAACAGCGTCATGACGCCGCTGATAAACGCGATCAGGGCCGGTACATCGAACACCATGCTGGAGGTGCGATCTTCCTGGCGAACATCACCGTTGACTAGCCCGCGCACCAGCAGATTAGACGGGTCCAGGTCGGTGTTGATCCAGGGCCCCAACGGGCAAAATGTATCGAAGCCTTTGGCGCGCCCCCATTGACCGTCCTTCTTCTGAAACACACGCGCGCTTACGTCATTGGCGCACGTATAGCCCAGCACGTAACCTAGCGCATCCGCCGCATGGACACGCCGCGTCTGCCGCCCCACGATCACGGCCAGTTCGGCCTCATGATCGACGCGACCGATTCCGCGCGGAATCTCGATGGTGGCGTCATGGCCAATCAGGGCGCTGGGCGGCTTGAGGAAAATCATTGGCTCCTCCGGCACCGGGGCGTCGTGTTCGGCGGCGTGCGCGGCATAATTGCGCCCTACACACACGATCTTACCGGGCAGCACCGGCGGCAGCAGTTGAGCATCCTCAACTGCCATCACGACATGTCCGGGTTCAGCTTGCGCAGGAAGCCCAGCCGTCAGCGGATCGCCCCACTCGTGTATGTTCCCATCCACCACCAGCCCGTAGCGCCGGCCTTCTGGTGTCGCATATGCTGTGATCAATGCCATCTTGTATCCTCCAACAAACAAATAGTAACCGAAACGGCGACCATACCTGATCGCCGTTTCTGCTATATCCACAACAATCGCGAGTACTAGAGACGCTAAAACACTATTCTTCGCTTTCGGACGCGCCATCCAGCGCTTTCCATGACAGACCGGTGCTGCCGAACGTGTCGTTTATGCGTACCAACGTGCGTTGATCGTCACCATTGGATCGCATCAACACCAGTTCATTGCCATGTACAAACGCGATATAGTTCCCGTCTGGTGACCATACCGGCAGATTATAGGCGGTGTTCTGTGTCAGTTCCTCGTACTGGCTGCTGGCAACGTCGATTACGACAATGCTCGACGAAAACGGAGTGAGATTAGCCGAAGCGGCCAGTTGCATGCCATCCGGTGACCAAGCCACGCTGGAAACTTGCTCCAGATCAGTGACACGGCGGGGGTTGCTGCCATCCTGGTTGATAACGAACACTTGCCCTGCATCACCGTCAGTCAGGACCTCGCGCAAAACATAGGCTACCTGGGTGCCATCCGGCGACCAAACGGGACGGCTAAAAGTTACCATGTCACTGGTGACCAGTGGCGTTACCTCGCCCGACTCCACAGCGACGATGTACAGACCACTTGCGCCATCTCGAATTGACTCAAACACCAGTGACACGCCATCCGGTGACCACGACGGCGCGCGATCTTGCGGTTGGGTGTTCGGCACCTGGCGGAGATTGCTGCCGTCCGCATCAGCCAGCCACAGCCCGTCGAAGTCACCGCTGTCGGAATTGACATACTGGAACGCAAACTGCGTACCATCGGGTGACCAGGCCGGATACAAAACACCATCCAGCAGTTTCTCCTGCGCGCCACACCATGCTTGCACGCTGTACACCGACCCTGGCCCCCCGCTGATGGGGCGGACTTGGTACAGAATTTCGCCGGCAGGCTCCCCTTCGGGGACTGCTGCTCCATCACATGGGGCATCAAGAACGGGTTCGGGTGGAATACCAAACACGCGCACCGTATCGTCCAGACCAACAGTCACAATCCGCGTGCCGTCAGGGTGGAAAGCAAGGCGTGTAATTTCGTCTCGATGCGCGTTCAAGGTGGCGAGGTACGCACCGTCCTCGGCACTCAAGAACTGGATCGTTCCGTCAAGGTTGCCAGTGGCAAACATACGGCTATCCAGGCTGAAATCCAGCGTAAAGGTCTGGCCACACACGGCCCGATAAAGCTGCTCGCCACTGGTTAAATCAAACACATTCACGCAGCAATCAAACGTAGCAGCCACCAAGCGCGTACCGTCGTCGCTGACGGCCAGGTCGGTGATGGTACACGGGACGGGCAAATCAATCGCAGGCTGATCGCCAACCGGTTGGCGGCGGAGTAATTCCCTGGCCGAAGGATAGATCACTTCCTGGCCGTCGGGCGTAAACACCACGGCTTCGACTCCAATTTCCGCCGGGGCACCACCCATTCGGGCCAGAGTCGCGGTGTCAAAAACCACTACTCCCTCCTGACGCCCCAGCCCGACCGCGAACATCTCCCCGGTGGGGCTAAACGTCAGGCTTAGCACTTCGGCGGCCACTTCCACGCTTCGGACCGACCCGTCAGTCATGTCGCGTAGATACACCTGCGCCGGAACACCTGCTGTCCCTGCGGCCAACAAGCGGCCATCTGGCGACCAGGCCACGCGATGCGCATTGATTTCTTCCAGGCCAGAGAGCATTTCCGGGCTTTCGAACGAGTCACATTGGCACAACAGCACCCCATTGACCGTGCCGACGGCTAACTGCTGACCAGACGGTGACCAAGCCACATCCCAGGCTGCAACATCGCGTAGGATACGCAACTCGCGTACCTGGTCCACGTTTTCAGGCGTGATCACCTCCAGACCGCTCCCGTCGTCCGCCCAGCCGGGGGCCACAGCGAACAAACTCAAAACCAAACACACCAATATTATTCGAAATGGCATACGCGCCTGCATCTCATCCTCCAAAATAACAAACCCCGACACATGGTGTGCCGGGGCAAGGTCCAAAACGATGTTGGCTGCGATGAAGGGGAAGGACTACGGACTAACGACCTCGTAACCAGCAGCGGTCCAGGCATTGAGACCGCCCGCCAGTGCGCTGACGTTTTCGTACCCCAGCATGTGCATTGTGACCATCGCAATTACCGAACGGTGGCTACATTTACAGTATACCACTAGCTGCTCCGTTTGGTTAGCCGGGCAAGCCGGCGATGTAGGCAGCCAACTATGTCTCGGCATCTAATTCGGCTTATATCACGGTACCTTAGTTGCCGGTTTCCACCTCAAATTCACCGACAGACCAGGCATCGAAGCCGCCGCCCAGGTTGGCCACGTTGGTGTAGCCGCCATAGGTGCGCAGGATGGTGGCTGCCATGTTGCCGCGA
>JAADYV010000273.1 GCA_010092855.1 Chloroflexota bacterium
GAGATTCACAAGGTCGTGCGCGCCGACGTGCCGATTGTGGGCGATCTGAAGACCGTGCTGCGCCAACTGCTGCCGATGATCCAGCCCATTGAACACCGGACATGGTTGGGGCAGATCCGCGACTGGATGGAAGACGCCGACGAACGCGATATCGTGCACCAGGACGTGGGCGAAAGGCTCTTCGCCGCGCACGTCATCCACGATATGTGGCGCGCGACGCATGGGGATGCTGTTGTGATCACCGACGTGGGCCAGCACCAGATGTGGGAAGCGCAGTATTACCCCCACGAACGCCCCCACACCCTGATCACGTCCGGCGGCGCGGGCACGATGGGCTTCGGACTCCCGGCGGCTATCGGTGCGACGGTGGGCCTGGGCCAGCCGAATCAGTGGGCGGTCGTCGGCGATGGCGGCTTCCAGATGACGATGGCCGAACTCGGCACCGCCATGCAAGAAGGCGTACCGCTCAACATCGCCCTCATCAACAACGGCTTCCTGGGCATGGTGCGCCAGTGGCAGGAGTTCTTCTACGAGGAACGCTACAACGCCACCCCGATGCACAACCCGGACTTTGTCAAGTTGGCCGAGGCATATGGGATGCCCGCGATGCGCGTCGAACGGCGCGAGGACGTGATCCCGGCCATCGAATGGGCTAACAGCATCACCGACAGCCCGGTGCTGGTGGACTTCATCATGGAAAAGCACGACGCCGTCTACCCGATGGTGCCTGCCGGGGCGGACCTGCACGCCATGATCCGCCGCCCGCTGCCGTCCCAGAACGCGATCTAACGCGAAAGTTGAGGAGGAATGTGATGGACTCCATGAATGCGGCCCCTGCCAGTATGGGCCAGATGAAGCAAACGCTCGTGGCGCTGGTGGAAAACAAGCCGGGTGTGCTCAACCGGGTCGCCAGCCTGTTCCGGCGGCGCAACTTCAACATCGACAGCCTGACCGTCGGGCGTACCGAAAACGCGGATGTCTCGCGCATGACCATCGTCATGGACGCCGAGGCCGCCGACCAGGTCGAGAAGCAGTTATTCAAGCTGGTGAACGTCATCGAAGTGCAGAACGTGACGGGTTTATCCGATGTCAGCCGCGACCTGGCTCTGATCAAAGTGCGTGCCAACGGCCAGACGCGCAGCGAAGTCATCCAGTTATGTGATGTTTACCGGGCCAAGATCGTCGACGCGACGACCGATAACGTCATCGTCGAGGTGACCGGCAACGAGGAGAAAATCTCCAGTCTCGTGGAATTGCTGCGACCGTTCGGCATTCTGGAGATGGTGCGGACAGGTGTGGTCACGATGGCACGCGGTGACCACATCCTGACGCCCGACGGCTATCACCCGCGCCCGAACGCCAACGGCAATGGCAAACGTGCCACCGTCGTTTAATCGCAGAGAAAAGGACAATCTTGTGGCCAGGCTCTACTACGATAACGATGCTGATCTCAGCTATTTACAGGACAAGACCGTCGCCGTCATCGGCTACGGCAGCCAGGGACACGCCCACGCGCTGAATTTGCGCGACAGCGGCGTCAACGTGGTGGTTGGGTTGTACGAGGGCAGTAAGTCATGGTCCAAAGCGGAAGCGGACGGCCTGACGGTCAAGACCGTTTCCGAAGCCGCCGCCGCTGCCCAGGTGATCATGCTGCTGCTGCCGGACACCGTGCAGGCGCGCGTCTACGAAGAAAGTATCGCGCCCCACCTGCACGCCGGGGATACGCTCATGTTTGCGCACGGCTTCAACATCCGCTTCGAGCAGATTACGCCGCCGGAAACGGTCGATGTGAGCATGGTCGCGCCCAAGTCGCCGGGGCACCGCGTCCGCGAATTGTACGTAGAAGGGGCGGGCACGCCGGGTCTGGTGGCGGTGGCGCAGGACGCCAGCGGCCACGCCAAAGCGCAAGCCCTGGCCTATGCGCGCGCCATCGGCTGCACCCGCGCGGGCGTGATCGAAACGACCTTCGCGGAAGAAACCGAAACCGACCTGTTTGGGGAGCAAGTGGTGCTCTGCGGCGGGGTAACCGCGTTGATCAAAGCGGGGTTCGAAACGCTGGTCAAGGCCGGCTACCAGCCGGAGATCGCGTACTTCGAAGTGCTGCACGAACTCAAGCTGATCGTGGACCTGATGTACCAGGGCGGCATGAGCTATATGTGGTATTCGGTGTCGGATACGGCGGAACACGGCGGCTATACCGGTGGTGAACGCCTGATCACCGAAGAAACGCGCGGTGAGATGAAGCACATGCTGGATGAAATCCAAAGCGGCGAGTATGCCCGCCAATGGATCGCCGAGAACCAGAATGGCCGCGAGCAGTTCACCGGCGCACGCACGCGCGAACGCAGCCTGCTGATCGAGCAGATCGGTGTGGAACTGCGTGACATGATGCCGTTTTTGGATGCCAAACGCCTGCCGGAAGATTAACGCGAGTTCATCGTTTTTTGTAGGGGTAGAGCTTGCTCTACCCAGGGCACCCCAAGGGATGCCCCTACTATAGGCATATTTTCGCCATCGAAGCTTGGCACCCATTGGCGATAACGAGGAGGGGGCACTTTCCTCAATATCCCCTGGGCAGGACCAGTCACCATTGAAAGGGGGTGATGCAAATGTCCGACGGTGAGCTTGGTGAGCTAACCGATGATGGCCTTACGGACCTTAGCCGGTTCCACAAGGGAAACCAACGCACCATCCAGCTTGCAGTCCAGTATCGTCTTGACCGTTTGAATACACACCAACTTGAGGAGCGACACACATCATGGATGAACCTGGGGTTATGCCCAACAGCAACCGCATTCGGATTTTTGACACCACCCTGCGCGATGGCGAACAGTCGCCGGGAGCCAGCCTGACCAGCGCCGAAAAGATCGACATTGCGCGCCAGCTTGCGCGGCTGGGCGTGGACGTGATCGAGGCCGGGTTCCCGGCAGCGTCACCGGATGACCTGGAAGGCGTGCGCCGCATCGCGCGCGAAGTCGGCACGCCGGACGGCCCGATCATCTGCGGTTTAGCGCGCACAACCAAAAACGACATCGACAAAGCCTGGGAAGCGGTGCAGGACGCTGACAAGCCACGCATTCACACCTTCATCGCCACATCCGACATTCACATGGAGCACAAGCTGCGCATGACACGTGAGCAGGTCGTGGCCAAGACGCGCGAGATGGTTGGCTACGCCGCGTCATTGTGCGAAGACGTGGAATTCTCGCCGGAAGATGGCTGCCGCTCCGACCCCGACTTTTTGGTAGAGGTGCTCGGCGTGGCCATCGAAGCCGGGGCCACTACGCTTAACATCCCCGACACCGTCGGCTACATCTCGCCCGGCGAATACTACGACCTGATGCGCAAGCTGATTACCGAAACGCCCGGCGGCGACCGCGTGATCTGGTCGGTGCACTGCCACGATGATCTCGGCCTGGCGACAGCCAACACCCTGGCCGGACTCATGGCCGGGGCACGGCAGGCGGAAGTGACCATCAACGGTATTGGCGAACGGGCGGGGAATACCTCGCTGGAAGAAATCGTGATGGCGCTGCGCACACGGCCCACTGTCTACCAGTTGGACACCAACATCGACACCACGCAGATCACGCGCACCAGCCACATGGTCAGCAACTACACCGGCATGGTGGTCCAGCCCAACAAGGCGATTGTGGGCACCAACGCCTTCAGCCACGAGGCGGGCATTCACCAGGACGGGCTGCTCAAGCACCAGTCCACCTACGAGATCATGACGCCGGAAACCGTCGGCCTGACGCAGAGTAACCTGGTGCTGGGCAAACACAGCGGACGCCATGCCTTTCGCGTCCGGCTGGAAGACATGGGCTTTGAGCTGAGCGACGACGAACTGAAGCAGGCGTTTGCGCGCTTTAAGGAACTCGCCGACAAGAAAAAGACCATCACCAACGCCGACCTGGAAGCCCTGATCGCGGACGAATTCTACGGGCCGGAAGAGGTCTTTAAAATGGAGTGTCTCCAGGTCGCGTGTGGACAGGCCGGGATGCCGACCGCCACGATCAAACTCATTGGTCCCGATGGGCAAGAGCAGATCGCGGCTGCGCTGGGCACCGGGCCCGTTGACGCCACCTACCAGGCCATCGATCAGATCATTGCCGCGCCGAACACGCTGGTCGAATACCGGGTCGCCGCGATCACCGAAGGCATCGACGCCTTGGGCGAAGTCACCGTCCGCATCCGCAACGAGGCCAACGGCAAGCGCACCTTTGGCGGGCACGGGGCCGACACCGACATCTTCGTCGCCAGCGCCAAAGCCTACATTGCCGCGATCAACCGGATGCTGGCCTTTACCGGCTATGCCGATCATGAACCGGAAGGCGAAGCCGCCACGATCCACATGGTGGCCCAGGCATAACGCAGGCCAGCACGATACACACGTTAATCAATACACCGGATGGATACCCTTCCGGAAAAGGAGCAGTGAAAATGCAACAGCCCGGTCAACCCAAGATGTCCAAGAACGGCAAATCATTCCCGCAGCCCAGCAGCACCTTTGAGGCGTTCCCGGAACCGCGCGGTTGGTCACAGGAGTGGGATGGTGGGGCGCTGCAAGCGCTGGCCGTTCCGCGTCCCAAGCCGCCGCAGACTCGTCAATAAACGTCGTCGTAACCGTTTGCACGAAATGAGAGAGCATAATGGGTAAAACACTGGCCGAGAAAATCATTGCCGCACACACCAACGACGCCAGCGAAGTCTCGGCGGGCGATCTCGTCACCGTCAACACCGACGTGGTGTTGGCCAACGACATCACCGCGCCCATCGCCATCGAGTCGTTTGCCGCGATGGGCGTTGGCGAAGTCTACAACCCGGACCGGATCATGTTGGTCCCCAGCCACTTCGCGCCCAACAAAGACATCCAGAGCGCGGAACAAACCCGCACGTTGTCCCTGTTCGCCGAAGACCAGGCGCTGACCAACCGCTTCCAGGTCGGGCGTTCCGGCATCGAGCATGTCGTGCTGCCGGAACGTGGCCTGGTGCTGCCCGGCGAACTGGTCGTCGGCGGCGACAGCCACACCTGCACCTATGGCGCACTTGGCGCGCTGGCCACCGGTATGGGGTCCACCGATATCGCGTTTGCGATGGCGACGGGCACCACCTGGCTCAAGGTGCCGGAAACGATGAAATTTGTCTATCACGGCGAACGCCAGCCGTATGTGTATGGCAAAGATCTGATCCTGCGCACCATCGGCGAGATCAGCGTGGACGGCGCGCTCTACCGGGCGATGGAGTTCACCGGCCCGGCGATTGAGGCGCTGCTCATGTCCGACCGGCTGACCGTCACCAACATGGTCATCGAAGCGGGCGGCAAGTGTGGCTTTGTCCCCTTCGACGACGTGACCAGGGCCTACGTCGATGCCCGCGCCACCCGGCCCTACACGCCGTACTTCGCGGATGAAGACGCCAGCTATGTCTCGGTGCACGAGTTCGACCTGTCGGAGATGGAGCCGCAAATCGCGTGCCCCTATTCGCCGGACAATGTGCACTCCATCAGCCAGGTCAAGCCGGAAAAGGTGGACCAGGTCTTCATCGGGAGCTGCACCAATGGCCGCTTCGAGGACCTGGCCATCGTGGCCGATATCCTGCAGAAGACCGGGCGCGAGTTCGATCCTAACGTGCGCGTGATCATCATCCCCGGCTCGCAGGCGGTCTATCTCGACATCCTGCGCGAGGGCTGGCTGGAGCTGTTCACGCTGGCCGGGGCTGCCGTCAGCACCAGCACCTGCGGGCCGTGCCTGGGCGGGCATATGGGCGTCCTGGCGGCGGACGAAGTGTGCGTTTCCACCAGCAACCGCAACTTCCGGGGCCGGATGGGGCACCGGGACGCGCGTGTGTTCCTGTCGAATCCGGCGGTGGCGGCGGCCAGCGCAATCCTGGGTCGCCTGGCGCACCCGGACGAACTGTAGGGAGGGTGATCATGCAATTCGAAGGCAATGTCTGGAAGTACGGCGACAACATCGACACCGACGTGATCATCCCCGCGCGTTACCTGGTGACGACCGAACCCAAAGCCCTGGCCGCGCACTGTATGGAAGACGAAGACGAAACGTTCGCCTCCAACGTCCAGCCCGGTGACATCATCGTCGGCGGGCAGAACTTTGGCTGTGGCTCCAGCCGCGAACACGCCCCGATCAGCATCAAGGGCGCGGGCGTGGCCTGCATCATCGCCGAGTCGTTTGCGCGCATCTTCTACCGCAACGCGATCAACATCGGCCTGCCGATCCTCGAAAGCCCGGAAGCCGCGCAAGACGCCCAGAAGGGCGACCAACTCACCGTTGACCTGGTGGCGGGCACCATCACCAACCAGCGCACCGGTAAGACCTACCAGGCCAGTCCCTATCCGTCGTTTGTGCTGCAAATTATCAACGC
>JAADYV010000274.1 GCA_010092855.1 Chloroflexota bacterium
ATATAAGCACCGAACAACGTGCCAAAGACGACTCCCTGGCCACCGGCAAACGAGGTTCCCCCGATGAAGACCGCAGACATCACTGGCAACAGGAATCCTTCGCCTTGTGTGGGGTAAAAAACCCAGTTGTCCAATGTGACCAGCACGCCCGCAAAACCGGACAGCGCGCCCATCAGAACGAATAGTTTTATGCGCGTCATGCCAACGTCGATGCCCATCACGCGCGCGACTTCTGCATTGTCGCCAACGAACAGCACTGCTTCGCCAAACTTATGCCGGTTGAGGATGAGCCATACCATAATGGTCAACCCCAGCGCCCACAGCGCCTGGGAAGGCAACCCAACCGGCACCCCGTTTTGATCGGGTAAAATGCCGTCGATTTTGCCCACGAACAACTTGAATAGACGCTCGTCGCGGATGTGATAGTCGATCCCGTCGCGGACGCCCCGCAGCGCGAGCTGCTTCCCATCCGCAAGCAGGACGGTCACGCCATACCAGAAGAACTGCGCGGCAAGTGTGGCCATAATCGATGGCACCCCGATCCAGGCAACGATCCAGCCGTTGATGAGGCCCACACCGGCCCCCGCCAGAATGGCCAAACTTAAACCAGCCCAGGGCCCCCAAGACGCATCAATGTTCTTGTATGACCAGGCGAAGACAAAACCGCTCAGGGCGACCACCGCCGGAAAACTGAGATCAATCTCGCCCGCCGTGATCACCAGCGTCAGGCCCAAGGCGATAATAAGCTGGGGGGAAACGGTTTGCATAAACGAGGTATAGATGCGGGGCTTGGTGAATACCTCCTCCGAGGTCATGATAAAGACGGCATATAACACCAGCAGCACACCTGCCACGCCCAACCCTTCGATGCGGCGCACGGACTTAAACCCAGATGCCAGTTCGGTGTATACACTTCCACCACGCGCCCGGACGGACACCCAACGGAGAAAAGCCAGCCAGAAAACGTACAAGATTATCAGGCCACCGACCAGGCCGATCACGGCTCCCAGGATGCTGCCGCGGGCGGGGTCTCGGTGGCGGCTGGCAAAGAGCATTCGAGTGCCAGCAAAGCCTAACACCGCAGCGAATAGGTGACTCGTCAACAAAACGGGTATGAGAGGAATATTCATACGGTTCTCCCCAGGAATGAAGCGGGGCCTGGTGCCCAAAATCCATTGGTATGAGAAAAGACTCTCTGCGAAATCAAGGTGTGCTGACGTAGTGCAGCCATAAATCCTCCGCGCGTCGAAAAGTGTGTATAAGTAAACGTAGGTCGTAAGGACAAGAAGCCCGCCGACGAGAAAGTGACACGAAGTCGCCTACGTTCTGTCCCGCAGGCCGTGTGCAAAACTCAGCAAGAAATCATCCAGTTCTTTGAGGGTCGTCGCCCCTTTTTCGATGCTGGCGACGATCTCGCCGCGATCCATGACGATGAAGCGATCGGCGACCTCAAAAACATCCGCGATAGTGTGCGAGATGTAGATACACGCTCTGCCACCAGCCTTGATCTGGTGCACAAAGTCTAGCACCTTGCGGACTTCCTTCAGTGACAGCGCGACGGTTGGTTCGTCTAGCACGATCAACTCGGCTTCGAAATGCATGGCGCGCCCGATAGCGACGCCCTGCCGCTCGCCCCCCGACAACTTACTGACTTTCGAATCAACCGTGATCCCGCGCCCACGAAACCCAATCGTATTGAGCATAATTTCCTGGGCGATCTCTTTTTGTTTGCGGACATTGATGAACCCCAGCGGCAGCGTGATCTGTCGCCCGATGAAGAAATTGCGCCACAACGCCTGCTTTTCACCCAACGACCGGTCTTGATAGACCGTCTCGACGCCCAACTCATGCGCGCGCTTGACGCTGTAGTTACGGGGCACTTTGCGGCCTGCGATGTACAATTCGCCGCTGGTGGGGCGGTAGACGCCTGTGAGGATTTTGACGAGCGTCGACTTTCCGGCACCGTTGTCGCCGATCAAGCCCACGATTTCGTTGCGACCCACCTCTATATTTATATCTTTGAGGGCCTGGACGGGGCCAAAAAACTTTTGAACATTGACCATTTGCATCGCATACTGGTCAGACCCTGCTGCCACGATGAAACCTCCTTAAGCAGTAATTTGGTTGACGGTGGTTTGAGCAACCTGACTTTGAGTCCCCCAAACGCCAATTTCACTTTTAGCGTAGCGGGATATCGCGCGCGGAGTCAATTGAGGGGTGCAAATCCGGTGCAAAGCGGCAAAAAACGAGTGCAAAAATAGTGCAAATCAGGCAGCGCACGGGGAACCAAGCCAAACTGCAGGGCTGGGGCAGTCGCTCAGTCTCTGGAAATGATTTGGTGTGTGATGGCTGCTAAGGAGTCTTTCAAATCGTAAAAATACTGGCGGCGGCTGATGCTCATACGCTCGGTGATCACTTCTACCGGCATCTCTTCCACATATGTCAGGTGCAGGACGGAATAGCGGCGCTGGTTGCGATGCCGGTCGCCAACTTCTTTATCCCGCAGCGTGTTGATGGCCGCCAACAGCGTCTGCTGGAGTTCCTGACCGCGTATCGTGGGCGGCGTTTCGGCGGTCGTGTTGGCCGAAAAATACCACCCCGCCAACGGGCATTTGCCCAGGTACATCTCGTCCCACAACTGGCGCAAGGCTTCGCGCGTATGGCGCAAGAACCAGCCGCTGTCCAGCAGCCACGCTTCTTCCAGCGGGACCAGGAACTGCTCAACCAGTTGGGCCAGGCGGGCGGCGGTCGTTTCGCTGAACACATTGCTGTACTGGCTTTGCAGTTCCAGCACGCCCACCATGTGATCGGCATACACCAGGGGCACCGCCAGCGCCGCCTTCAAATCGTCGTGCACGGGCCGGGTGATGATGGCGTGGTCCTGTTCCAGGTTGTTGATCCAGTGGGGTGACTGGGTGCGCTCGACATGTTTGGCGATATGCTGCGCCTGGTCGATGATGGCTCGGTCGTCTTTGGATAGGCCCTGCTCGATGATGTCGCCCGTCTCGCGGTCCACCAGGTACAGCCGGGTGTGCTCGCACGCAAGACGTTCGCGGATCATGCGCCGCAAGGTGGCGTAGATGTGCAGCACATACGAATCGGTGGCCAACGGCTCTGCCGTGCGGATAGGAAGGCTAACCTCTTGCGCTTTGCGGCGTTCGGCGTCGGCCAGCGCTGCCAGCAACACCAACCCGCCGATGACCGCCGTGCTCCACAACGCCGAGATGTTGAGAATCCCCAGCCCGGTGTCGACCATGATGAGCAGCAGCGCGCCCCACAACGATCCCCAGGCGCTGCCGCTGCCACCGCGCAGACTGGTGCCGCCAATGACAACCGCCGCAATCGAGAGCAGGGGGTAACTCTCACCATTGGTATAGGTGCCGATTTCCAGGCGCGTCATCAGCAAGATTCCGGCCAGGCCCGCCATCAGACTGCTGAGCATATAGACCTGAATCTTGTACCAGGTCACGTTCACCCCGGCCAGCCGCGCGACGGTCTCGTTGCCGCCAATCGCAAAGGCATAACGTCCCAGTTTGGCGTTGCGCAGTACATAGGCCAGACCGATGAAGATCAGCAGCATCAGCAAGACCGGCAGCGGGCGGGGCGCGCTGCCGACGCGCCAGACCCAGATGAATTCGCCGCGCGGGATCGGAACCGGTGCGCCTTCGCTGTAGGCCAGCGCGAGGCCCTTCACGAGGCTTAGCGCGCTGAACGTCACGATAAACGGGGACAGGTCCCAATAGGTAATCAGCCATCCTTGAATCCAGCCAATCGCGGCAGCGACCAGCAGCGCGACCCCAATGGCAAGATAGGGCGGGAGTGGATAGGCGGCCTCCTCAAACATCAGCTTGGCAGCCACAATGCTGGTGAACCCGGCCACCGATCCAACCGAGAGATCGATCCCGCCGGTAATAATTACCAGGGTCTGGCCGGCGACCACAATGCCCAACGGTGCCACGCGCATCAGGATCAGCAGTGCATTGTTAGTGCTGAAGAAATGCTCCGAACTCAGTGAAAACAATATCACGAGGGACACAAAGATCAGCACCAGGATATTGTTCCGCAGCAGCCGCAGCACGATGTGGTAGCTGTCTGGCGTGCCGAGGCGCAGGTCGGGCCCTACCCACTTTCTGATCACGGTGGCAATCTCCCCATTGCACAACGCAAGACCGTAGCTTCGTCGGCTTCATCCCGGCTGAACGTACAAGCCATTCGCCCAGCATGCAATACTAAGTATCTATCACATAAACCCAATATTTCGGACATTTCTGCGCTGGCGATCACGATACCAATCCCGGTTTCCGTGAGTTCATTCATCAACCGGTAGATCTCAGCTTTGGCCCCAACATCGACGCCCTGCGTGGGTTCGTCACATAATAACACATGAGGCCCGGTTGCCATCCATTTGGAGAGAATCACTTTTTGCTGTGTTCCGCCTGAAAGGTGGCGCGTCTTGAAGGCCGGATGTGGGGTATTGATCCGCAAGCGTTTGATAAAATAGTCGGTTATCTGTGCCTCTTGGCTGTGGTCGATGAGCGGCCCCGGCGGTTCGTCCGCGAGCGAGGCCAGGGTGATATTTTCGCCCACGCCCATATCGAGTACAATGCCTTCGCTTTGCCGGTCTTCGGTTAACAAGCCAATGCCATGTGCGATAGCGTCGCGCGGAGATTGAATCTGGGCCAGATGGCGGTTGATGAACACCTGCCCTTCGTCCGCCTGTTGCAGGCCGAAAATGGCCTTGAGGATCGCGGTGCAGCCGGCCCCCACCAGGCCTGTGATCCCAAAGATTTCGCCCTCGTGCAGCACAAAATCAATGTCTTCGTACACCCCGTAGCGTGTCAACCCCTGGACGCGCAGCAGCTCTGGGCCTCGCGCGGCAGTCCGACGCGGAAAACGCTCCGCGAGCCGCCGCCCCAGCATGGCCGTCGTCATGCTGTCGAGTGAGGTTTGGTCCGTGTCAACCGTATCCACAACCTGCCCGTGACGCAAAACTGTGACCCGGTCGCAGATTTGTGTGATCTCTTCCAGGCGGTGGCTGATAAAAACGATAGTGACGCCGTCCTGCTTCAGCTTGTGCATAATCTCGAACAGATCATGGGTTTCAAACTCGCTGAGCCGCGTCGTCGGCTCATCCATGATGATGAGCTGGGCTTTGTGGTACAGCGCTTTGATCAGCTGTACCGCCTGCTGCTTGACTACTGAGAGCGACCCCAACTGCGTGGCGGGCGAACACGTCAACCCAACGCGCGCCATCAACTCACGGGCCGTTTCGTGTGTTTTGCGCCAATCGATCACGGGCAGCAGACGCTGCCGCAGCTCGCTGCCGAGGAAGATGTTTTCGGCCACACTCAACTGGGGCAACACGTTGAGTTCCTGAAACAGGATGCTGATGCCCGCCTGTTGCGCCTCGTGGGGTGAGTTGAACTGATGCGGTTTCCCCTGGAAGATCAACTCGCCAGAGGTGGGAGGATAGACTCCGGCAACAATCTTGGCGAGCGTTGATTTGCCCGCGCCGTTTTCGCCAACCAGACCGTGAATTTCACCGTGCTGCAAAACCAGATTCACATCTCGCAGCGCAATTACACCGGGAAACTGCTTGTTGATCTGCCGCAGTTCCAGTACGGCTGGCACGTGTTCAGACAAGATGCTCCTCCACCGCTAACTTGTTCCACCGCCTATAATAATGCATGATGGGTATCCTGTATACTTTAGGGAGTAGCGTGCCCCACTGCCCACAGGTAGAATAAGCAGGCGTAAACTGATGCACAATCCATAAGACCTGGCATCACCAGTCATGAGGAGTTCACCATGTCTATCTCAAACACGCGCGTCTGGCGGTTATTCCTGGTTGGGTTGCTGGCGGCTATGCTGGCGCTTAGCGCTTGCAGCGACTCGGACGATAATAATGGCGATGGCGATGAAGCGGACCAGACCTCAGATGAGGTGGCTGAGGGGGAAGTAAGCGCGGATGAAGCGTCCAGTACCGCGCAGGACCGCATCCAGGCCGCCAAGACCTCCGGGGCGACCGAATTGGATTTGTCTGATCTCAGCCTGAGCGAAGTACCATCCGAAATTGGCGAGCTGACGGAGCTGCAGGTGCTCCGGCTTAACGGCGAAAACCTGGCTGGTCTGCCGTCCGAAATCGGCCAGTTAACCGCCTTGCAGGAGTTTCACGTCCGCGGTAACCCGCAGGAACAAGGCGTAGGCTTAAGCAGCCTACCGACCGAGATCGGGCAGTTAGCAACCCTGCAAAAGCTGGACCTGTACGCGAACAATCTGACCGACCTGCCGCCCGAAATCGGACAGTTGACCAACCTGCAAGAATTGAACGCGAGCAACAATGCGTTGGAGCGTTTGCCACCCGAAATTGGCCAACTGGAGAACTTGCAGGTGCTAAACCTGAGCCAGAATGCATTGCGGACCTTGCCGCCCGAAGTTGGCCAGTTGGCCAATCTGCAGGAACTCGTTCTGCGCAGCAACCAACTGATGAGCCTGCCGCCCGAGCTTGGGCAATTGGAAAACCTGCAGGACCTGCAACTGCGCGATAATCCCTCACTCACCTCGCCGCCGCGGGACATTGTTAACCAGGGTACGGACGCCGTGTTAGAGTACCTACGCGCGCAGCAGTAACGCGCCGCGTCGGTCATCTGCAGGGGCACACCGCCGCTACCATCGCAGCGTGCCCCTGGGAACGCCAGGACGACGCGAACACCTGTTAGCAAGCCAAAAAGCTGCCCTTTGTCCGGCAGCTTTTTGGCGATGGTAGTCGGGTGCGAGCCGCTCAACGTATGGTCAGCGTAACAGATGCCGGTTGGAGGCGCGGCGTACTGGCGCGAACAGTAACCCTACCCGGTTGGTGCTGTGCCTTGACAAACAGCGCCGCCTGTCCCCCGATGAGCGCAAACGGGTTTTCTCCGATGAGATCAGCAGGGCCGTCGATCTCAAACGAAACCACCTGGTTGGTATAGGGCAGCCGGTTCCCGTAGCGGTCCACAATGCGAAAGACCAGGCGCGTCATATCCGCACCGTCCGCGTCAAGTTCGGCAGCATCAACGGCAAGTTGGAGTTCATATGGTAGTCCATCCGCCGCGATACATTGTTCCGCTGCGATTTCGTCCGCAACATAGCCCACAATCCGCAGATCAGCCATCCGCCGCCCCCAGGTAAGCAGGCCTGGCCCCAGCGATATCTTGAAGGGGGGATAGGGCAGATGCGGGAACGTTTCACGGTCCGGTTGATAACGCCCAATGCGCTCGTCACCGATGAACACCTCAAGCTCCTCACAGTTGCTGAAGACGATCAACGGGTCGATGCCACCTTCGCTGCGATCTCCCATGGACCACACTGTCGCCGCCTGGAGGACCACCTGCTGGTTGGGGTTGACCTGGCTGCCATACGCATATGCCGCATACTTGGGCAGCCGGAAGATGTCCATCACGCCGTGATAACAGATGCGATCCCCAGAACCAAATTCCTGGTGGGTATTGTAGTCGAACGCGCACCAGCCAATCGCACCTGCAACGTTGGGCATCCCCAACTGCTTATCTTGAATCCGGGCGTGGCGCAGCGCATGTTCCATCACCCGTTCTTCCTGATCATAGGACTTGGTGGGGAACATGTGCCCGTTGAACTCGGTGACCATGTATGGCGTGTACAGCGGTTCGACAACGGTGTTCGAGAAGTCGTTGAAGGTGAACACGTCTTCCAGGAACTGGCTGTCAGGGAAATTCCGCACACCACCCGTCTGTCGGGTGGGATCAAGCTCGTGCGCCAGCTTGTTCGTGGCGGTGTAAAACGCTTCGTTGTCCTGCGACTCGTTGATGCGCACCCCCCACAGGATGATCGAGGGGTGATTCCAGTCGCGTTCGATCATGGCGCGCACATCGCGCAAGCTGAGCGTCTGCCAGTCTTCGTCGCCGATGTGCTGCCAGCCGGGAATCTCCTCGAACACCAGCAATCCGATTTCATCGCAGCGATCCAAAAAATGCGGTGACTGCGGATAGTGTGAGGTGCGCGCGAGATTGAGCGACAGCTCGTGCTTGAGGATGTCGGCGTCCAGGCGCTGTAACCGGGCCGGAGCCGCCGCGCCAATGTACGGGTAGGTCTGGTGGCGGTTGAGGCCAACCAGGTCCAGCCGCTCGCCGTTGAGGTAGAAGCCACCATCCGGGCGGAATTCTGCTTCCCGCAGCCCGAAGCGCGTCGTGACGTGGTCAAGCAGCACTGGCTCATCCTGCGCATTCGGCCTGTAGAGTTGGACCAGGCAGGCATACAGTGCAGGTTCGTCTAGCGTCCAGAGCCGGAACTCCCCGCCGGTTAAGCTAAGCGTGACCTTGACCGTGTCATGGGCTGGCACATCAATGGTAACGGACGCTTCGGCCTCCGCGTTCTGATCATCCTCGACTGCACCCAGAACCGTACACTGCTGAGCCGTGTCATTCTGGTTTGCCAGCCACACATCCACTTCAATGTTGGGCGAGCCGGTCAGGACGTTTTGCGGCCTGACAAACACCCGCTGCACATGACATGGCGCGACATACCGCAGCGTCACGTCGCGGTAGATGCCGCCGAACGCCAGGTAGTCGACCACGAAACCAAACGGGGGAATGTCCTTACGTTCATTCGAGTCCAGGCGGACGGTTAGCAAGTTGTCGCCGTCGGGATTGAGGTAGTCGGTGATGTCAAACGAAAACGGCGTATAGCCACCCCGGTATTCTTCAAAGGTGTGCTCGTTGATGGTGACTGTGGACGCGATCATCGCGCCGTCGAAATCGAGATACACTCGCCGCCCGTTGAGCGGTTCGGGCAGCGCGAAACGTTTGCGATAGGTCGAGATGAACTGGTATTCCGCGTCATCAAAGTTATGATGCGGCAGCACAACGTTGGTATGCGGCAGGGTTATGGCTTCGAACCGGTCATCCGGCGCAGCTTCTTCCGGCAGAAACAGCCAATCCTGGTTAAAGGGGATTATTGCGCGCAACAGTGTAGTCCTTTCCCGTTATTTACCAGAACCCAGCGTCAAGCCCTGGATGAAGTAGCGCTGTAAAAAGATGAACAAGAAGACTGTCGGCAGCGTGGCCAGCAGCGCCCCGGCAGTGATTAGCGGCCAGTCGGCATGGTACTGTCCTTGCAGCGTGGCCAGACCCGCCGTGATCGGCTGTAGTTGTTGTTCGGACAGCAGGAACAGGGCCCACAGGTAGTCGTTGAATACCCAGGTGAACTCCAGGGTGGCCACCGCAGCCAGTGAGGGCAAGCTGAGCGGTAGCATAATCTGCAAGAAAATACGGAATTCGCCGCAGCCGTCCACGCGGGCCGCATCCAGAATCTCGCCCGGAACGGTGCGCATGAAGTTTCTGAGCACGAACGTACAGAAGCCCAACTGAAACGCGGTGTGAATCATGATCAGCGCGCCGTGCGTGTTGTATATTTTCAGCTCGTTAGCCAACCGGAACACCGGCAGCAGCAGAATCTGGAACGGCAGCATCATGCCCGCTACATACGTGAAGTAGATAAACCGGTTGCCCCGAAATCGATAGCGGGCCAGAGCGTATGCACTCATCGAGGACAAGAACAACATCCCCACCAGGGCCGGGATGGTAATGATAAAGCTGTTGATCAGGTAGCGCCGGATGTCGGCCTGGTCCCACGCCTGGGTGAACTTATCCACCGTGAAACGTTCGGGGATCGACCAAAACCCGTTGACCGTGATGTCGTCCATCGTGCGAAAGGACGTTAACACGGTGGCAAACAGGGGCAGCAACCATAACAGCGTGACCCCGATCAGAAACGCATACTTGATAACCTGCCAGAAAATCGAGAAGATTTGTGAGCGCAGATCGTCTTCTTGCTGGCGTTGTTTTGTTGTACGTGTTGCTTGCGCGATGGTGGTCATGGCCTAATACTCCAGTTCATCTTTCAGGGTGCGCCACAGATAGGTGCCAATGAAGACAATGCTGATCGAGAACAGCACGACCGCAACAGACGCAGCGTAACCCATTTCATAATCTTTAAATTTTTGATACATCAGATTGGCCAACACTTCGGTGCCATTGTTACCTTGTGTCATGATTTGCACCAGATCGAAGGCGCGCAGCGAGTCAATAATGGAGATGACGACGATAATCGTGGTGACCGGTGCCAGCAGTGGGAAGATAATGTGCCGGAACAACTGGACCCGATTCGCCCCATCCACAAGACCCGCGTCGATCATGGCTGGGTCGATGTTTTTTAGACCTGCCAGATACAGAACCATCACGTACCCCACCTGCCGCCAGGCCGCCGCCGCAATGATGCAGTAAATGGCAACATCTGAATCAGAATGCCAGCCAGGGGGGTTGTCGTTGATGTTGATCACGCCCAGCCCATCCAACAACGAGTTGAGTAAGCCTTTGTCGGGATGGTAGAGCCAGAGCCACACCAGCGCGATTACCGGACCGGAAAGCACCAACGGGGAATAGAAGCTGACCTTGAACCACCGCCCACCCCGAATCTCGGTGTTAAAGATGAGCGCCATCGCCAGTCCCAATGTCGTGGGCACAGTAATAAAGATGATGAGCCAGCGCACATTGTTGCCCAGCGCTTCACGAAAGACACGGTTGCCAAACAGATGCTCGTAGTGGTCAAATCCGATATAGCTAGGCGATTCGTTGGCTCCTGCCCACCGGGTCAGGCTCAAGTAAAAGGTGTAACCGGTGGGAGCAATGATCCACACCAGGTAGATGGCCAGGGGCAGCAGTAAAAACAAGTAAGGCACCATGTTGCGACGGAGTCTCGCTCCGCGCTGGCTTCGCGCCATCCAGCGCCGTAATGCCGGTCCCACTACCACCAGGCTGTGAAGGGCCAGTGCTGCCATAGTGACCATGGTGATATTGAAACCGCGCCCAGGATCGTCTTTGGCCAGGTCATACCATTGCGGAAACTGGTAGTTCGATCCCTTGCTGATGTAGAAGAAATCAATGAAGTAGTACAGGCCACCCAGCGCAACCACGGAGGTCAGGACGGAGGCCAGGCCGCTGCGTGACGGCGAGACCAGTCCCCAGATCGACAGACCGCCACAAATCAGAAGAGACAATGGAATCAGCAGCAGCGTATCCGGGGCAAAGTCGGCCAGGAACGAGTCTTTGAACACTGCCTGGACCAGCAAGTTACCGCCATTGTAGGTGGCGTTGTCGTCAAAGAACCAGGGGCTGTAGAGAAACGCGATGAGGGTGACGGTACACAATACGAGCGCCAGGAAGTTGGCGTTGAAGAAGTCTAGGGGTTCGCGCGAGTATTGACCGCCCACCGAGACTGGCCGGGCTACAAATGACGGTGCCAGTTCATAGCCACAGTGCTGACACACCGGGTCTACCGCGCGAACGGTTCCGGCGCAGACAGGACATGATTTTTGGCGGAAGGGAACGAAATACCAGAGCACGGCCAGGAGGATAATCCCCCCTAGTGCACCCAGAGCTGCCCCAGCTAGTGCCCCATTCCAGGGATCACGACCCTTTTGGTGAAACAGGAAGGGAGTGACAAAAGCACCAACGATGACCCAGGTGACTCCCCAGTAAAGTAATATATCGAAGTCCATAGTAATCCCCGATAACTATATGAAACATCTTTATAACGTGCCTGGCCTGGGCCAGAATAAGCATATGAGTGGTAGTGGGCATTGTGCCGGGCAGCCCGGCGACCGGACGATTTAGCACGAGGCACGGCCAGCAAATCACCTGCGACCGTGCCTCGAAATCAGATCAGTGCTCGACTGAGCGTGCAGTCAAGGCTACTCAGCTTCCAGCAGCCGCAGGCGTTCGGCTTCCAGTTCTTCAAGGATGCTGTCGATGTCGTCCGGGTTCTCCCAGAAGCGCATGAAGCCATCCATGCCAGCGTCAGCCATCGGCGGCGTGGTGTCGCGGTCATAGAACTGCATCACAAAGTCGGCAGTCTGGATGAGGTTGATACCCTTCTGGGTCATCTCGTCCGCCGACGAGATGTCCACATCGGTGCGAGTGGGCAGACGACCCATTTCTTCAAACGCCATCTGCTGCACTTCCTGCGACCCCATGTAGGCCAGGAACTCTTTACCGCCATCCAGGTTGCGCGCATTCGCGGCCATCAGCAGCCCGTCGGTCGGCGCATCTTCGCCAATCGGAACGTTCGGGTCGATGATCGGGAAGCGGAAGAAGTCGAGATCGTCTTCCATGTCATCCGGGTAGGAGTCGAGGATGAACTGCCCCATCAGATACATGGCGGCGTCGCCCTGCACCATGAATTCCAGACCCTCTTGCCAGCTATAGGCCGACGGGTTGTCGATGAAGCAGTTGTGTTCAAACAACTGGTTCCAGTAGGTGAAGACGTTCCTGACACGCTCGTCGGTGTAGGATTCCTCAAGCAGCATCAGGCTCAGGTGGAATTCCGGACCATTGACGCGCATGTTGATGTAGTCGAACCAGGCCGCCGCCGTCCAGCGGAAGCGGGTGCCAATGGTGAAGGGCGCGTAACCCGCAGCGTTGAGCGCGTCACAGGTTGCCAGCAGTTCGTCCCAGGTTTGCGGTTCGCTTTCAATGCCAGCTTCAGCAAACATCGAGGGACGATAGTAAACGGCCCACCAGTAGTAGGACGTCGGCAGGAAGTATTGGCTGCCATCAACCGTCGACAGGGCGCGGAAACCAGGCGCATAGGTGTCGTTGAAGCCGTAGTCTGCCCACACATCGGAAATATCCGCCACCAGGCCCTGATCGATGAAGAACTGGGTGCGGTTGCCGGCGAACCAGGTCAGCACGTCCGGAGCCGGGTCAGCAGTCAGGTAGGCGCGAATGGCGGTCTTGAAGTCTTCGTGCGCGATGATGGAGTGTTCGACCGGCAGGAACGGATTCTCGCCGTTCCACATTTCGACCATCTGCTCGTCGAAGGCGCGCGGCACCGGATCGCCATTGTATGAATTGTAGGTGACGTAGTCTGGGCCTTGCGCCACAGCGGGGACAACCAGCGGCAAAACGAAGAGGGTGACGAGAACCACAGTCATCAGAACGCCAAGTTTGGTGAATCGAGACATGAAATTTGCTCCCAAAAACTAAAGTTAAGCGAAAAATAGGTGTGTGTGTCTCGGTCGAATTCTTGCGGGGGCACTCCTTTCCCAAACAAATATAGGGGTGCGATTCGTCGAAAACGTATTTTGGCAGTGTGACAAAAACCGTGAACGGTCACAGCTTCATTTTAGTATAGGGCCTGGGATTTTGTCAAGAACCTGGAAAAACAGTCGGACAGTTGGGCTTCAGGCGAGGCTGACATCCATTTTGTTGGGCTTGACAGACTTAGTTTGCTTCAGTTACTCTTAGATTAACACCGTGATCGATCACGGTAACGGTAGCAAGGGGTGCTCCTGGTGGCTAAACGGGTAACTATCCGCGACGTGGCGAAACGTGCCCAGACATCTTATCAAACCGTTTCGCGCGTCATCAATAACAAGGGTGATGTGGCTCCAGATACTCGCGCACGAGTGCTGGCGGCCATTAACGAACTCAATTACCGCCCGAATCTGGCCGCACGTGCGTTGGCGCAAGACAGTGAACGCACCGCCATCATCGCGGTAGCTATTCCATTTGATTCGGATTTTCTGTTCAGCAATGCGCACCTGATGCAGATGCTGCATGGCATTGACCGCGAAGCCACTCTGCACGGGTATAGCATCCTGCTCTCCACGCTGCGATCGGCCGATGACCCGCTGTCACCCTACCAGCGATTGCTCGATCGCCAGATCGTGGATGGCGTGATCTTCGAAAGCGGGATGGGAGACGAAGGCGCACAATTACTTGTCGAGAAGGGATATCCGGTTGTTGTCATGGGCTATACCCGGCATGATATTCCGTGCATTCACGCCGACGATGAAGGCGGCGCATATGTTCTCACCCAACACCTGTTAGCATTGGGACACCGCCGCATCGGTTTGATCACCGGGCCAGCCAATACGATGGCTGTCCAGGCCCGATGGCGGGGGTTCGAAACCGCGATGCGCGATGCAGCACACGACCCGACCGGGACAGCCTTTGCAGAAGGCGATTTTGCGACCGAAAGCGGCTACAGCGGTGCCGCCGAGTTGTTTGAGACATATCCTGATCTGACCGCGATTCTGGCTTTTAACGACGCAATGGCGTTGGGTGCGGTCCGCTGGTTGCGCGAAAACGACATTCTTGTACCCGACGACGTCTCGGTGGCCGGTTTTGATGATGTTCCCTCCGCAGAGTTTCACTCCCCGTCTCTCACAACGGTCCGATTGTCATCAGTCGAAAGCGGCCAGCGTGCCGTTCAATTGTTGTTAAGTCTGCTGGATCAACGCTCAACCAATGGCTCCAAAATCGTGATGCCAACGCATCTGGTTGTGCGCGAAACAACCGCCGTCCCGCCAGCGCTTGAACCTCAGGAAGCGTAGACATTTTCGTCTGATGGCGCCACGAGCGTGTTCACACATGACAAACAACCATTTCCGGCTCACAGGTTGCACGTTGCCCGTGAGCCGGAAGTAATCCACTACCCTTCGTGCGCTATGCTTAGCGCCTTAATCGCAGTCTTGCGGGCACAGGTCAGGTTGGGCCTGTTCCACATCGTCGCACACGCCATCCCCACACGGGCTGTCCGGGCGCGGACGCACGACATCAAACTCGCCATTGATGACCACATCCGGCAGTTCGATCTCCGGCAGCCCACTCTCTTCGATGGCGGTGGCCGTGGTGCGGCTCATGGCCCCCTCCGGATCGCGGCTGTGCAAGAAGTCCATGAAGATGTAGAGCGGTTGGTCTTGCCCGCGAACGGCGTGCGTCGCGACACCATACACGCCGCTGTCCATCTCGTTGACAATGTCGATGGCGGCGAACGGATTCTGGTAAATCTGGAAATGTGTTAGCCACCGGCGTGTGATGCCGTTGACATTTCCTGCCGTGATGTACTCGCTGATGCCCTTCTGGGCCACATCATCCCCCATACGACGCCCTGGCTCACCGAAGTTTGCGAACCCGGAACACATATCGTAGATAATGCCGTCGGGCATGGACTGTTTGCTGTGCTCATCGTTGACGCACCCCGACTGCACCGCCGGGTTCACTTGATAGAGCACATCGAGATAGTCATCCAGAGAACCTTGATAATAGTCGTAATCGAAGCCCGCCGCTTCAACCGCTTCGGGGTCAAAATCCGTGTAGTTATCCCAACTGCTATGAAAAATGCTATGGTGGTGGGCGGCAATCTCGTGACCGTTGGCCATCCACCCCTGCGCTTCGGCCAGCCGCGCCGGGTCCGCTGCGATATAGTCGGCCCACTGCGCGGTGAACATGACCGTCAGTTTGATGTCGTAGGCATCGGCATACGCCACCATCTCCTGCAAAACCACATAGTTTTCCGGAATAGCCTGCAGCGGAAACGGCTCACAATGAATGGCGATGATGTAGTAGGGCATAGCGGAGTCGGTTTGAGCCGCAACGGTGGATTCGGTGCCGACCAGGACGACAGATAAAACCAGCAGGGCACAGATAAATACGCTGTTTCGCCTGTTCATTCAAGACTCCTTTGGTCAGGTGGTTGGGTTTGCCTGATCGTCACGGAGAAGTATTGCCCAGAAACCACGCAAATGTAAACTTTGTGTAAATCATCCAACGACTGCTGCGCAGACATCGCATCCTGGCACCTCCCAGCCAGCCCTTGACGCGCCAGGCGCTGCCCCTGCCCCCACCCCAAAAGCGGGTGTTTACACCCATTCACACACAACGCCCATAAAATATGCAATATTTTCATTTTTGACACTAAATAATTATTTTTAGCGCTTGAATAATTATTCTGCGAATCTATATATTTTTTCCTACTCGAAAAATAACTATTTTCGCAACTTCCGTACCTCCCTGTTGTTCTAGTTGTTGTCCAACAGCATAGAGGAGAGACACCATGCGAATTTTAGTTTTAGGTGGAGATGGCTATTTGGGCTGGCCCCAGGCGTTGTATCTCTCGCAGAAGGGCCACGAAGTAGCCGTATTTGATAACCTGGCCCGGCGACAGTTTGATCTGAGGCACGGGTTCGACAGCCTGGTCCCGATCCAGACCCTGCATCGCCGGATCGCGTGCTGGCAGGAACTCGCAGGCCGGGAAATCGTGCACTATCACGGCGATACACGGGACTACCCCGCGCTGAGCCACGCCTTCCAGGAATTCGAACCAGAAGTCGCCGTGCACTACGCCGAACAGCGCGCCGCCCCCTACTCTATGATTGACCGCGAACACGCGGTCGAAACGCAAGACAACAACGTCATCGGCACCCTTAATGTCCTGTACGCCATCAAGGATTTCGCGCCCGGGTGCCACCTGGTCAAGCTGGGCACGATGGGCGAATATGGCACCCCCAACATCGACATCGAAGAAGGGTTCATCGAGATCGAATACAAGGGGCGCAAGGACGTGCTGCCCTACCCCAAACAGCCGGGCTCGTTCTATCACCTGAGCAAAGTCCACGACTCGCACAACATCATGTTTGCCTGCAAAATCTGGGGTATCCGCTCGACCGACCTCAACCAGGGCATTGTGTATGGCGCGGACACGTATGAAACCGAACTCCACCCGGACCTGGCGACCCGCTTCGACTATGACCAGGTGTACGGCACGGCGCTCAACCGGTTCTGCGTGCAGGCGGCGGTTGGCTTCCCGCTCACCATCTACGGGCGCGGCGGCCAGACACGCGGCTATATCAACATCAAAGACACCATGCGCTGCATCGAACTAGCGGCCCTGTCGGAGCCAGCCGAAGGTGAATATCGCGTCTTCAACCAGATCACCGAGCGCTTCTCGATCAACGACGTGGCCGCGATGGTACACCGGGTGGGCACCGCGATGGGACTGACGGTTGAGATGAACACACTGCCGAACCCGCGCGTGGAAGCCGAAGAACACTACTACAACGCCGTCCACACCAAGTTGATGGACCTGGGCCTGGAACCGCACCTGCTGGCCGACGCCGTGATCGAGCGTATGATCACGCTAGCCCAGGAGTACCGCGACCGGGTCGATACACGCCTGATCCTGCCGACGGTGGATTGGCGCGAGGTCGAAAACCATGTCGAGCCAGTGGAAAGCCTGGCGGTGGCCGGCGACTAAGCCGTGTTGACATTTGTACTCAAAGGTTCGCCATTCTCAGGCGAAAAGGTCAACCCTACCCAGGGGATTGAATACACGGCACAACCACGGAGAGGGACAGACCACCCCCTGCCCCTCTCCGCGCCTGTACACAGGAGATGACGTGAACAGCTACGTAACCCTCGTCGCCAACGCCGACTACGTATTAGGCGCACGAGCGTTAGCACGGTCTTTGCGCATGTGCCAGGCCGAGTGGCCACTGACGGCGCTGGTCGTGCAAGATGTGCCCGGCCTGGACGAGTTGGCGGCGTTGGGCTGCGCGCTGCTGCACGCGGACCCGCTGCCGCTGTCGGAGAACTTCCGCGCCCGGCACTCGCGCCAGTCGCAGCACACACACGCGCCGTTCACCAAAGGCACCAAGCCCCAATTCCACGATCCGTTACATAACTTCGTCAAGCTGCGCCTGTGGGAGCTAGAGCAGTTCGAGACGGTGGTCTTTCTGGATGCGGATGTGCTGGTGGTGCAGAACATTGACCGCCTGTTTCGCTATCCAGAGTTTTCGGCAGCGCCCAATGTCTACGAGTCGCTGGTCGATTTCCACCGCCTGAACAGCGGCGTGTTTGTGGCCCGGCCCAAACGCCGGACCTTCGACGCCATGCTGGAGCGGCTGGATCGCCCGGACGTGTTCTGGCGGCGCACAGACCAGACCTTCCTGGAAACGTACTTCCCCGGCTGGCATGGCCTGCCCTACATCTACAACACGCTGCAATATGTGTGGTTCAACCTGCCGGCGTTGTGGCGCTGGGAGGCAGTGCGCGTGATCCACTACCAATACGAAAAACCCTGGGAGCGAGATCATCCCAAGCGCGACCGACTCGGCCCATTGATTGACGCTTGGTGGCATGTGCTGGAACACGGCCAACTGCCCACCGTCCTACCCGATCCCCCCAATGGGAGCAAAGGTGCCCATGCCGGATAATGCTGCTCGCCGCGCGCTGATCCTGGACTTCGACGGCGTGCTGGTCGATACCGAACCGGTTCACTTCGAGAGTTGGAACGCCGCGTTCGAGGAACTGCACGGTATCCGGCGGGAAGGCGATCATACGCAGTTGGTGGGACTTTCGCTGGCGGAAATTTTCCGCCTGTGGAGCGCGCCGCATGACCTCACACTAAGCGCCGCGATGCAGCAGTGGCTGCTGGCACGCAAAACGGAG
>JAADYV010000275.1 GCA_010092855.1 Chloroflexota bacterium
GTATAGATTGGCATAGATCACACACCTCAATATCACACATACCGACGCAACATTATACTCCGCTTTGCAAGCAGGGTAAAGGCAAACGAGGTTAAAAAGTTGCAAGAATCACTCCAGACCCAGCAGATCGGCCATCAATACGGCCCCCTCGTTTTGCTGGGGCAGCTTGCTTAAATAGCGCTCGGTGATAGCCACATTGGAGTGGCGCAGCAAACGGCTGATCTTGTCGATGGGCACGCCGCTAAGCTGTAGCGACCCGGCAATGCTGCGTCGCAAGTCGTGGGGCGCGACATTGCCCAACCCGGCATGTTCTGCCGCTTCGCTTACAATACGCCAGAGGGCATCAGTGGTAACCCCCTGGTCCGAGATGCCACCACCCTTCCAGATACGCCGTAGCAGGGGACTGCCATCTTCCGGCTGGACAAAGTTTTCCCAGGTATTCAACGCCTGTAACACGTTTTTGGGAATGTCAACGTAAACAGCCTTGCTGCCCTTACCGTGAATCAGCATCACCGCGCGATTGTTTTGCACGCTGAGATCGCTCCAGCGCGCCTGGGCCAATTCCTCGCGGCGCAGGGCCATCGTGCATAACATGCCCATCACCACGCGGTTACGCGCCTGCTGCGTGTCGGTGGATGCGATATCTTCCGCCGCTTGCATCAGCAGCCTGATCTGTTCCAGCGAGAGCCACCGCCCCGGACGCTGCCCATCTTCGGCACGGGGGACACGCACATTGCCCATCGCCGCGCTGGAATAGTCGTCCAGCAGACCAGCTTCGGCCAGCAGCGACGACAGCGTCACAATTGCAGCCCGTGCTTGGTTGAGACTCTGTTTACCGAGACCCTCTCCCGACAGACGCCCCAACCACGCCCGCAGGATCGGTGCGCCCATCGTCGGCAGCAGCGGTTCCAGTGGCAGCGCGCGCATTCGCTGGGTGCGGGCTTTGCCGGTCGTCGCCTTCAGACCAGCAACATCGACCAGCCAGCGATCCACCCACCGGGTATACGCGCGCCGGGTGTGCAAACTGCTGGCGCGACCGGACAGCACGCTGGAAAAATCGAACACGGCTCTGTGTGGTGCTTGAAGCATTCCGTTGATCGGCTGCAACTCGTTACTCACGATGCGTGTTCCCTCCAGGTATAACTTCAGGAATCTACCTATAATAATAGCAGTTTGTGCGCAACTCAGGAAAAGTGTGACATGAAATTGGGGTTACAGCGGAATGATGTCGTACTAGGTATTGATGTGGGGACCCAGAGTACCAAGTGTGTGGTGTTGGACGCAGCAGGGCAGCCACGTGGCAGCGGGCAGGCCGGGTATGACGTCGAGCTGCCGCGCCCGCATTGGGCCGAACAAGCACCAGAGACGTGGTGGCAGGCTGCGACGAATGCGGTGCGACAGGCGCTACGCGCAGCAAATGTCTCACCCGGCCAGGTGCAGGGCATCGGGTTGGCCGGGCAAATGCACGGGGTGGTGGTGCTGGGGCATGACCTCAATCCCCTACGCCCGGCGATCATCTGGATGGACCGCCGCAGCGCGAACCTGTGCGAAACGATCCTGGCCCGCCTGATGCCGGAAGACGTAACCACCATCGCGGGCAACCAGCTTTCGCCGGGATTTGCCGGGGCGAGCCTGGCCTGGCTGCGCGAAGCCGAACCGGATACGCTGGACCGGGCGCGCGTGGTGCTGCAGCCCAAAGATTACCTTGTGCTGCGGCTCACCGGCGAAATCAGCAGCGATGTCAGCGATGCGTCGGCAACGTGGCTGTACGATATCGCGCAGCGCTGCTGGTCGGAAACGCTGGCCAACGCCTGCGGGGTGCCGCTGGACATCCTGCCGCCCGTGTACGGGTCAGGAGATGTGGTCGGCAAGCTGCATCCACAACCAGCGGAAAGCCTGGGCTTGCGCGCCGGGATTCCGGTCGTGGCCGGTGCAGCGGACCAGGCAGCGCTGCTGCTGGGTATTGGCGTGGTGGAACCAGGACGGGGTTCGATCGCCTTAGGCACCGGGGGCCAGATGACGATCGTCTCCGCCCATCCGCGCATCGACCCCGAGCTGCGTCTCAACACATTTTGTCACGCCGTACCGGGATTGTGGTATACGATGGGCGCGATTCTCAACGGAGGTATTGCCCTGCGCTGGTGGCGGGACGTGATCAGCCCCAGCCGCGACACAACGTACCCGGAGCTGTTGGCCGAAGCCGCTGTCGTGCCTGCCGGGTCGGAAGGCTTGCTGTTCGTGCCGTACCTGGAAGGCGAGCGCACGCCGCACATGGACCCTGATGCGAGCGGCGCGTTTGTGGGGCTGACCGCACGCCACCAGCGTGGCCACATGACCCGCGCTGTACTGGAAGGCGTGGCTTACGCATTTCGGGACTGCCTGCTGGTGCTGCAAGACACCGGCCCGCTCCCGGATCACTTCCTGATCGGTGGGGGTGGCGCGCAGGGCACATTATGGCGGCAAATCCTGGCCGATGTGTTGGGCGTGTCGCTGCAAACGGTGCGCGGCACCGAACACACCGCTCAGGGAGCCGCGCTGTTGGCTGGATTGGGTGCAGATGTGTTTTATGATTTGCCCCAGGCGGTCGCGCACGCTGTCGATTATGGATCATCCGAACTGCCTGATCCCGCCGAACGTGCCGTCTACGATACCGGGTTTGACCGCTTCCGGGCGCTGTACCCAGCCTTGCGCACGGTACGCCCCGATGGATTAGGGTAAGCGGGTCTGAAGCCACGTCTGCCATGCGGTCCAGACCACTCCGGCTACGAAGATCAACGCCAGCAGCCGCACGGCTACCCGCGTCAGACTGGTGTCCGCCACCAGCACGGCCAGCATCGCCAGCCCCAACATCGCTACCAGGTAGACCAGGAATCGCTCGCGCTCGCTTTGCAGCAGGGCAACGCGCGTATGCATCCCGCGCAGCAGCAGTTCAGTGCGGCGCAGTGTACTGTCGATGTAGCTGACGTCCGCTTCGATGCGCGCCTGGATGGTGCCCAGCGTGGCAACGCGCGCCTCCCACACCGACGGGGCCGCATCCCACAGGCCGCTTTGCATCAATGTCAGCCGGTACTCGTCCATCAGCACGCGAATGTCCTGAGCAGTCGCCTGGGTAGCCGACCAATCCGCCAGCACGTCCTGGTACGTTTTTTCCAGGGTTTCAAGCTCGGTTTGCAGCGGGGATGCAGCTCGCAACCGGTCGGGTTTGCGCGGCGATGCCCATTCGTGAACGGATTGCGCTACCCGGTCCAGTGCCTGCTGCTGGGTACGGGCTGCCGCCGATGCGCGATTCTCGTATTCAGAGAAGCGGTAACGCGCCTGGACGGTATACCAATCCAGTTGCGCGCCCAACGAGCGTAGAAATACATTAGCGCGCCGCTCCGTGCGAGCATCGGCGTAGACCAGCAGGTTGGAACTGCCGCCCCAACCCAGGCACAACACCCCAAACGGCGTTTTGATGGGCAGCAAACGGCCTTGTTCCAGGTCCTCCGGAGGGCGGGGGGCAATACCACACCAGTAATGCTCGGTATGCAGCCACGAGGGAGTCGTAGGCCGGTCACCTAGTGACTCGTCCAACATGGCCCACACCGTCTGGTCATGCTCGCCAGGACGGGCAACCACCACCCGCAGCAGCAAGGTGTTGCGCAGCACATAGGCTGTCAGCCAGGCCGATGCATTCACGCGCCCCTGCAATTCACCAGTCGTTATCAGCGGGTGCACATCCAGCGGTGCGCGGTCATCCCAGGCAGGAATCTCCGGCAGATCGGGGACAGGGATCGACAACCAACCTGACAACGATTGCAGCATGTGCTGTGCATCTGCTACAAATGCCTCATGTCGCGCGCGGCGGCGCTCTGGATTGTCGCCCGGCGCTTCGCGCAGATAATAATACACGGCGTGCACCAGCGGCTCGCGTACAATCATTTTTGCCATTGCTCCTACACAACCGACATCGCAAAGAGTACAAACACTTCAACTGACAAGTTTCGTGCAGCTTGGGGCCGTTACCGCTCGGAAGCACAGCACCCAGGTGCCCTGTGCTCATTTTGCTTGCTTCCCATGATCACGGTATAAACGGCCATCATTCAAACGACGGATGATTATACCTTGAAAGCACTAAATTTTCTCAATAAATACAATCGCCAGGCGTTGTCAATAGCCATTATCGCCCTGCTGCTGAGATTATTATTCATTCTCGTGATCGATACTTCGCCGGACTACTCTGGCGGCGACACCAACTGGTACATGCAATATGGGCGCGCGCTGGTGACCACCGGCACCACCGCCGGACCAGTCCAAACCCCACCCCTGTATCTGGTTTTTGTCGGCAGCATCCAGGCCATCGTTCCCAGCCATCCCGACAGCGGCGAGTACTATATCTATACCGAAATGCAGATCGCCCGTGTGCTGCAAGCCATCATGAGCGCAGGGCTATGCCTGTTTGTGTATAGCATTGCCAGGTCGCTGTTTTCTGAACGGGCTGGGTTGTTGGCAGCCGGTTTTCTCGCCGTCAGTCCTGCACTGGTGATCGAATCCGGGCTGCTACTCAGCGAAACTCTCTTTCTGTTTTTCCTGTTCGGCGGGTTCGCCCTCTACACCCATCTTCAAGGCCAGTTAACTCCCTGGAGTGCGGCTTCCGTGGGATTCATCCTGGGTCTGGCAACACTCACGCGCGCCGTGTTCCTACTCTTTCCATGCGGCTTAGTCGTGCACCTGCTGCTGGTTCAGCGCGAACGCTGGCTGCGGTTGTCAAGCGCCCTGGTCGTGAGCTACTGTGCGCTAGTCTCGACCTGGACGATCTACAACCTCGTGGAATGGGATCGGTTCATCATTGCAGGCGAAGGGCTGATGAGTTTTCTCCACCAGGGCGCAGAAGGCAAGGCTTCTCCCCGCGAGGCTGACATTGCACTCGATATTTCCCCCGAAGATGATGCCGAAGACCGTGTCAACGCTATCAAAACCAAGTTGAAAGACACCATCACGAACGATCCACTGGGATGGGTTGGGCACCGGGTGGAGGAACTCACCAGCGCCTACCTTCAGCCGCACAATACGGTTTATTTTCGGAGCGAAAGTATCAAGGACAACGTGGAGGACTGGTGGCAGGATGATCGCTCGCCAGGGGGCCTGATCGACATCACACACAGCGAAGCGTTCTGGCCCAAACTGGCGCTATACGGTTTTCACTTCGCAGGGCTAATCCTGGGCGGGGTAGGCATGGTCCTGGCCCGGCGAGAATGGCGCATGCTGCTGCCGTACTATGGCCTCGTGCTGTACTTCACCGGCATTCACCTGATCCTGCTAGCCTTGCCGCGCTACCTGTTCCCGATGGTACCGGTGTGGTGGATCTTCGCCACCTTTGCCCTCATGCACATCTGGCGTTGGCAACACGACAAACGCCAGGCAACCGTAGACGATCCGCCGGGTACTACAACGCCAGCATTGCATAAAATGCAGGAATGATAACAACGAATCTGGGGAAAACAGTTGTGTTTCGTTTATGTGCCATACTGTTGACCGCAATTATGATCCCATCGGCCACTACCGCCGTCGCAGCGCCACCTGCCACCGGCCCTGCTCCATTCCGGCAAGGTCCTTGCGACGGGTTCAACCGGGACTACTTCAGCAATCCCGAATGCGACACCCTGATGATGGCCGACCCGGCTCCACCGGTCGCACCGCTGGCTGTCGATCATGGCGCAGTCGCCAGTTACACCTACATGCACATCACCGGCACCGAGCCGCTGGTGGTCTACAACGCGCCGAACGGTACGCCACTGTACGAGATCGCGCCAGGCTTCAACTTTGTGACGCCGCGTTCGACTCAAGGCGAGTGGGTGGAGATCAATGCCGGAGAATGGGCCAACAGCGCGTACCTGGAAGCGGTGCTGCCGTCCATGTTCACCGGCGTGTTGATCCAGGCCGAGCCGGCGCGGGCCTTTGGGTGGTTTCTGCGCACGATGTACACCAGCGAGCGTCCCGGTGGTCCCGCCATCTTCCGTCCCGAAAACCACGTGCAGCGCTACCAGGTCACCTATGTCTATGCCAGCACAACTGTGGACGATGTTGACTGGTACCTGGTTGGCCCGGGGCAGTGGATTGAACAGTGGTATGTTGGACTCGCGCAGCGGACCGTGCGCCCGTTGGAGGCCAGTGGACGCTGGTTGGCGGTTGACCTGTACGAGCAAACGCTGGTTGCCTACGAAAACGACACGATGGTGTTTGCGACCCTGGTATCGTCCGGGCTGCCGGGTACCAGCACCGCCGAAGGTACGTTCCAGGTTTGGGGCCAACGCTTGAATGGGCCCATGACCGGGGCCGAGGGACGTTCCGACTACTACCGGCTGGAAAATGTGCCGTATGCGCTCTACTTCGATGGCGACACCAGTCTACACGGCACCTACTGGCACGATGGCTTTGGCTACCGGCGCAGTCATGGATGTGTGAACCTGTCGATCACCGACGCACACTGGCTGTATACCTGGTTGGACATCGACGGCTGGGTGCACGTCTACTACAGCCAGCCCTATTGAGTGCTGGGCTGAAAGCTGGGCGGTGGTTCGTCGATTTGAAATGCTTGCAATCGCGCTGTGAGTGTGATGGTGCTGCCCGCCAGAACATCCGGTAATTCGATTCCATGCTGCGAAAGGTCCAGCGCTGCAACCGCCGTTGCCGTCATATCGCCGCCAATCAATTGAGCCTCGACATCCATGACGTACTCGTCGTTGACCACTCCGCTGACCTGCAAATTGCCTTCCAGCGCAAAGTAGATTACTTTGTCCGTTACCGGCACCAACTCCTGAGAGGCGGCGTTGTAATACGACAGCGGGAAGTCTCCAGTGCGCATCGCGCCACGCAAGACCGTTTCCACCAGGGCGGTATCAGCCGTCACCTCATCAACCTCAATCTCCAACCACACATAAACCCGCAGCTCGTCGCCAACGGGTTCCAGCGTGATCGCGCCGGACCGAATTGGGAAGACACCATCGATCGTTACCGCGCCCATTTCCACGCCAAAATCAACCTGTGACAACTCTGGTGACACGTCGAAAAAACGGATCGGCAGCGGTTCTGCTGGGGGTGAAGGCGTAGGCAGGGCCTCGGTTGGCAGCGGCGAGGGACTCACCGTGGGAAGCGACGTGGCCGTGGCCGCTAATCCGGCGATAGTATACGTGGGAAAACGAACAGTGGTGTCGCCCTTGTCGCCCGGATCAAGCTCCGCAATGATCGCGCTGACCGTCACGATACCCACACCGACCAGCACCACGACAAGAACAACCAGACCGGCAAGCATTTTGCGGCGTTGCAGGAATGCCATGTACACCCTTTCAGGTAGCTGAATGAACTCTAGCGTGGTTTCCGGCGCTCAAATGCTAGCAGGTACAACACCCGCCCGGCGAAATAGGCGCTGAACCCACCCGCCGACGAGAGCAGCGCCAACAACCCGGTAAACGCCCGCCCCCGGCTGTTGTCGGTCGCGGTGGTCAGCACCCCACCGGTATCGGGCTGAACCGGCGGTGCCAGCGTAATCGTCACCGGATCGGATAGCTGGGCCACTCCATCTTCGTCAACAACAGCCGCCAGCAGGGTCGTTTCCCCTTCGTCGAGCAAGTTAACGTTGGCCTGCCACGTTCCGTTTTCGCTGACAGGGACCGTCGCCAGGACTGCATCGGCGGCATCGCGGATTTCCACGCTGTTGCCCGGTTGGGCTACGCCCGCCATACCAACCATGCCGGGTGAATATACTTCACCATGGGCTGGGGCGTCAATACGCGGGCGGGGGGCCACCAGTTCGATTTCTGCCACTGCTGGCGCACTTTCCCGACCGGCCAGGTCACGTGCGACCGCGGTGATTTCCACCGGACCGGCCACGTCTGCCTGCCAGGACAGGCTCCATTCGCCTTCGGAGTCAACAGTGGTTTCGCCCAGCGGTTGGTCATTGGCCGCTACCATGATCGCCTGGCCCGCCTCAGCCCGCCCATTGATCACTACCGGCTCCAGAATGGAGAGCGATGGCCCTAACGGTAATAGCTCTGGCGGGGCAAGGGGCGGAACTATCGTGGTAGGGGAAGCAGTTTCCCCACTGGGAGTCGGTGAGGGAACATCCGGTGTCTGGCTGGGCGTCAGTGTAGGCGTAGCCGTTGGCGGAATGGGTGTTCTGGTCGGTGGCTGGGGTGTGAGTGTGGGCGACGCGGGGGCAGTATCCGGCGTAGGGGTCGATGATGGCGTTGGCGAAGGCACCTGCGCGACCGGCGTAGGGCGATTGTCCACAGCAAAGCCAACCGGCACCGGCGGGCTGCTGTTACCGTCCGCGCCAACAGCGACAACCGTCAGGGCATGATCGCCCGGCGGCAGACCGTCCGGCAGGCCAATGACCCACTCCCCGTTTTCGTCCGCCGTGACTGCCACCAGTAGTTGGTCCTGATCATACAACTCAATGGTATCGCCCAGTTGCGCCATCCCCCGGATCGTCAGTGGCTGCCCGGCATACGTCTCGGAAAGCGCCAGCGGTTCAACTTGCGGGGTGGGCCAAGGTGTAGGTGATGGTGTGTTGGTGGCGGTTGGACCCGCAGTTGCGCTTGGCGGTAGAGAGCTGGGAGTCGCAGTCCATTCGCGGGCAGCCTGGGTAGCCGTCTGCGCCACCAGCGCATCGACGGTTGCCTGGACATCGGGCGTTTCGCTGGGCGTGGGTGTCATGGTTGGTGAAGCAGGCCGGGGCGTGCGCGTCGGCGACGTGGTAGGCGTTCGTTGGCGCGCAGCCTGGGTAGCCGTTTGAGCGACAATCCGCTCAACGGTTGCATCCAGGTCCGGCGTGGCTGTGGATGGCAGCGGGGTGTCAGTTGGCGCAGGTGACGGCGTCGGCGTCCACAAGCGCGCAATTTCGGTCGCTGTCTGCGCCAATCCAGCTATCACGGTAGCAGCCACGTCCGGCGTTTCGCTGGGCAGCGGGGTTTCGCTCGGTTCCACCGTCGCGGTGGGCGGCAGCGGAGTATCTGTTGGAGCAAGTGACGGCGTCGGCGTCCACTGGCGCGCGCTTTCGGTCGCCGTCTGCGCCAAACCAGCAATTACAGTGGCAGCCACATCCCCGGTAGGCGAGGGGCGCAGCGCGCGCGTCGGCGAGGCCGGGCTTGACAGTGGCATGGCAGCAGGTGTCGATGTCCACAGGCGCGCGGCGGCGGTGGCCGTCTGTCCCACCAACACCTCAACCGTGGCGTCGATATCCGGTGTTTCGCTGGGAACAGGAGTCGCGCTGGGCGATACCGGGCGGGGTGTCTCGCTGGGCACCGGGGTCGCTGTCCACAACTGCGCCGCAGCCGTCATCGTTTGCGCGACCGAGGTTCCGACTGTCGCCTGCACGTCAGGCGTCTCGCTGGGTACCCGAGTCTCGGAAGGGGCCAGCGTCGGCGTCCACAGCCGCGCGCTAACGGTGGCCGTCTGCGCCACCGACATCTCGACCGTCGCCCGTACATCCGGCGTCTCGCTGGGAACAAGAGTCGCGCTGGGTGGGATCGGGCTGGGCGTTTCGCTGGGCACCGGGGTTGCCGTCCACTGTGACGCTACAGCCGTCATCGTTTGCACCACCGACATGCCCACTGTCGCCCGCACATCCGGCGTGTGGCTGGGTGTCAGTGTGTCCGGTTGGGAAGAGGGCGCGAACGGGGTGTGGGTATAGGTCGGTGTGGTGGTGGGTGTCATGCTAGGCGCGCCAGAATCGGCGTCCGCCTCGTCATTGTCGTAGAACTCCGTCGCAAACAAAAACGCGGCCAGCGCCGAAGTGACCAGCAAGCCGATGAAGAACAGGATGTCCAGACGACGAACCAGCTTGCGCCGGAAGTCTGCGTTCACGAGTCGCCCTCAACTTTCTGGCGCTGCGAGGCCAGGAGTTTAGCCTGTTCGACCCACCCCTCGGCATCAATCGTTGACCGCCCGATCAAAGCCGTCACTTCTTCCGGCGTCAGTTCGGCAAGCTGCTCATAGGTGAAAATCCCCGCCTCGTTCAGCTTGGTGGAATACACCGGGCCAATACCCTTGATGTCCGTCAGGCGTTCCTGCGTCGGACGCGGCGGCTGCGGCGGACTGGCCACGATCTTGTTGACTGCCGAGAACACGTCACCGACCTGCTTGAGTACCCGGTCCAGCAAACCGGCCTGTTCCCGGCGTTCTTTGGCTGCCGTGACGAGCATGGTGGTGTGTTCGTTGACCTTGACATCAAGCTGGCGTGACAGTTCGGCCTGGGCTGCCATCTCGCGGTCGAGCTGCGCCAGGACACGGGCGTGTTCGGCCAATTTATCATCTTGCTGCCCGCCGGAATCAGCCCACGCATCGAGTCGCCCGCTAATCTCAACCAGTTTTTGCGACTGCTGATCAATCAATGCTGAGAGCTGGTCACCACTACCCAACGAGTTCACGCGCTGCTCGATCTGGCCAACCTGGACTTCGAGGCGCGCCAACCCTTCGCTGTCCGCCAGCGCGTCAACCTTGCCTTCCAGCCGCCCCAGGTGATTATCCTGACCGCTCAACTGCGCCGCCAGGCCCGGCAGCACACTCCCGGAAACCGATGCCATCTGCTCGACGGCCTGGTTTTGCGCGCCCTCCTGTTGGGCCAATCGCTCATCCAGGTTGTCCAGACGACTGGTCAGGTCCTCGACGGCTCCCCGCACCGACTCGACGGTTTCGCGCTGCGACTGGGTGAGGCCGGACAGCGTGGTCTGCTGCTGGGTACGGTGTTCGTCCAGCACACTGCGCAGTGTCTGCACAGTTTCGGTGTGTGTCCGGGTGATGTCCAGCAGGGTCGTATCGTGCTGGCCCAGCCGTTCCTCCAACTGAATCAAGCGGCGTGCCTGGTCGTCCAACGTACCCTGGAGCGCTTGCTCAGCCGTGGCGCGTGACTGGGCCATATCCATCAAGGAGTGCTGCTGACGTGCCAAACGTGTGTCTATCTCGGCCAGCACTTCGCCCTGTTCGAACAAGGATCCGCGCAGCGATTGCACGCCTTCCACCTGGGCGTGCGACAGCCCGGCCAGCACCGTTTCCTGGCGGGTCAAGCGGTTGGTCTGTTCATTGAGCAAGGCCGACAGCGTCTGCACAGTTTCCATCTGGTTTTTGAGCATCCGCTTGAGTGTGGTCAACTCATCGCCTTTGGCCAGCACGGTGGCGGTGGCTTCCATGCGCTCAGTATGGCGCGCCAGCGCAGTGTTCAACTGGTTTACAGAGGTGCGCTGTTGTAACAGTTCGTCACGCAGTTCGTGGTCGAGCATCCCCAGGGCCGACATCGAAACTGGCTCCAGCAAGCGCGGGCGCACCGTGAATCTGTAAAACAGCGCTGTCACCAGGACAGTAACGAACGCGCCGACCATCAAAATTGCAAACGCCTCGACCGGCTCCATGAAAATACTCCCTAACACTTCCGCAACAAAACGTAAATCTGACCGTGTGCCAACTTTACAGGCTTATTATAGTGCAGGTTGGCGATCCTGCGAAACACGCCGCTTGTGA
>JAADYV010000276.1 GCA_010092855.1 Chloroflexota bacterium
CTGACGGCTGCCCTACCAGTCCCCATCATCGACCACGTCAGGGTTGTCCTGCACCGGGTACTTGATGATCTTGTCTTCCGGCACGTTCACCGAGTCGTCGTCCTGCTGCGGCGCGAACCCCTTGTCGGCGTCCATTTCCTTGATCGATTTGACGCTTTGCAGGTTCTCCGGGGCCGCGATATCGTCCAACCTCTCGTCGTAGAGGTCAAACCAGGGATAACCGGCTGCGGCGTAGAGCTTGGTCGTGATGGGCGTGGGCGGCGGCTCTTCCCCGGTGATCTCGCGGTACATCAGGCTGTTGACGATGTGGACATACACCCGGCCATAGTTCTCAGCGTCCCAGGTGTCGATGCCGTGCGGGTCAGGGTAAATTTTCTGGCGCATTTTGCCCCCGGCTCCCAACCCCATTTCTGCCCCACCCAAAGCCATACGGTAAAATGTGCCACTATCGCCGTTCGGGATAAAGCGCTGCAATGGTGGCTCATCCGGAAATTTGCCCGGCTTCGGTTCGTAGACGATGATCTGGATGCCGCCGAAGCGTTCCTCGCCCGTGACCTGCCCCTCGACGGTGTAACCCATGCCCAGCGGCATCGCCACAAACTGCCGGATGGTGTTCCGGCCCGCGTTGATGCCATCCAGCCAGGGCTGCGGCGGGCACACCATGTAATCCTTTTTCTTCTTGTGCAGCTCCTGCGACCAGGGTTGGCCGGAGACGGCGTTGATCTTGCCCACCGCGATCTTAACGGCGTTGGGCTTCCAGTGCTGCGGGAAGAAATTCAGCCACAACGCTTCCCGCTGATACATGGGGATGAACACCCCACCATGCTCGCGCCAGTCGTCCGGTACGCGCTCCGCATAATCCTTCACACGCTTGATCGGAAAGTGGCCCAACGACGGTGGCAGCGGATACGTCTTGCCATCATCGGGAATACGAAGCGTGCGCTCGAATGTGACGCCGAAGCGCTCGCCGAACCACAACATTTCCTCTTTTGCCGTGACCTGTAACATAACCGATTCCTCCTCGCTGATTGTGCGTATCTATTAATCATACCACACCATCTTACAATGCGCGCAAGTAGGCTTCGATCTCGGCCAGCCAGACCGCCTTTTCGTCCGTCGATTTCTGACTGACTTGCAGCAGGTTAAACCAGCGCGTCCGCTGCACGCCCGCAAATTCCAGAATCCCCTTGCACAGCACCGGCTCGACCGAAGTGTGGATCACCTGCGGGGCGCTCATGGTCGTGATCGCGGTGCCAGTCTGGATGTGCGTCAGCAATGGCGTGGCGTCGGGGTCCGCAAACGCCCACCCCGGCAGGAACACCTTGTCGAAAAACCCCTTCAGCATGGCGGGCATGACTTCCCACCACACTGGGAAGATGAACACCAGGTGCTGCGCCTGGGTGATGCGCGCCTGGTAGTCGCCCACTTTGGGGTCCAGGGACTGCCCCTGGGTGTACACCGCCAGTTCGTCCACACGCAGCACCGGGTCGAAGCCATCGCGGTGCAAGTCGATCACGTCGACCTCAAAACTGCCTGCCACCAACGCCAGCTGCGCGCGCGCCAGGGTCGTATACGAGAAGCTTTCAGGCCAGGGATGGTCAACCACTATCAAAGCACGCACGGACTCCTCCTTTGGATCAGGCCAAAACCGGTCTCGCGTGGCTTCTCTCAAATTCTTGCGTCTGGGGCTGATTGAGATAACATACACTTAATTTTCGCATAAATACAACAATCGTAACGATCTCGCGCCTTCGCCGTATTACACAGTAGATAACAGCGACACGTTTTTCAGGCAACAATTGGAGCATCTGCCCATGTCGTATCCTGACCGCCTTTCCGAACCTGCTGTGGAACATCAACCGGGCGATGAATGGCGAATTGCCCCACTGCCAGACTCAGTCGAGCGCGCATCTCTCAACCGGGTGGCCATCATCACCGAGGCGTTCCTGCCCAAGATCGACGGCGTCAGCAAGCTCGCGACCCTCACCGCACGCCACCACTTGAACATGGGCCGCGCAGTCTTAATCTACGCCCCCGACCTGACCATCGGCGACTATGCCACCCCAGACATGCTGGATGGGCGCTGCCCGGTGGTCAAGGTGCCGTCGGGCCGGCTGCCGAACTTTCCGCCGGAAACACGCGGCGCTTATCCCTACATCAAGATGGACGAACTGCGGCGGTTCCAACCAGATATCGTGCACCTCTTCAGCCCGGCATTCCTGGCCTGGACCGGTATCCACTACGCGCGCCAGCAAGACATTCCCGTCGTCGCCAACTACCAGACCGACCTGCCTGGCTACACCCGGCGTTATGGCGTAGGTTTCATGGAAGGGTTCACCTGGTCCTACATCCGCCACATCCACAACCATACCACACTGACCTTGGCCCCGACGAGCATCAGCCTGGAACAACTTGAGGCTAAAGGCTTCAAGCGGCTAAGGCTGTGGTACCGGGGTTGCAACACGCAGCGCTTCAACCCGGCCAAGCGCTCCGCCGCCATGCGCCAGCGGATGCTTAACGGAAAGCCGGACGACAGCCTGTTGGTGGTCTACGTGGGGCGGCTGGCCAACGAAAAGCGCGTCGACCTGTTGCGCGAGGTCGCCCAACTGGACGGTGTAGCCGTCGCGATTGTGGGTCATGGCCCGACCGAAGACTCGCTGCACAAGCTGTTTGGCAAGACAGCCACGTTTTTGGGCTTTCTGGAAGGCGAAGAACTGGCCCAGGCATATGCCAGCGCGGACGTGTTCGGCTTCACCGGTACCAATGAGGTCGCCGGGCAGGTGGTGAAAGAGGCGATGGCGTCCGGGCTGCCGGTGCTGGTGCCGGCTTCGGGCGGCATCGTCGAATACGTGCGTCCCGGCAGCAACGGCTTTGTTTGCGCCATCGACCCCGTCGACTACCGCGACAAGGTCATCACGCTGCGCGATAACCCCGCGCTGCGGGCGGAAATGGCGCTTAACGCGCTGCGGGATGCGCGCAAGCTGTCCTGGGAAGAAACGATGGCCCGGTTGGAGCAGCTCTACACCGAAGCGCTGCGCTATCATCGGCTGCACCAACCCGTGCGCCCCACCCTGCGCACCCGCATCCGCTACGCCTCATCGAACCTGCGCGCGCGTTCACACTGAGCAGAGTGTCTGCAAGCAGCGTAACCAGTACGTGATTGGAGACGCCAAAGAACATGAACCAACCACACCAAAACCTGAACGTCGAACTGTATGATCTCTATGTTGCTGACTGGCCGGGTGAGATGGATTTTTACCATGCCTTCGCCCAGCAGCCCCACGCTAATCAAACCGGGGTGCTCGAAGTTGCCTGCGGGACAGGCCGGGTAACAATCCGGCTGGCCCAGGCAGGCGTGCACATCACGGGCCTGGATCATTCTCTGGAAATGCTGGCTGTTGCCCAATCCAAGAGCGCGGGCATGGACAACGTCCACTGGGTCCAGGCCGATATGCGTGATTTTGATCTCGACGCACGCTTCGGCCTGGCCATCATCCCCGGACACTCATTCCAGAACATCCACACCGCAGACGATCAACTGGCCTGCCTGACCTGTATCCAGCGGCATCTCGTACCGGGTGGAACCCTAATCGTGCACCTGGACCACCAAGAGTTGGACTGGCTGTGCGACATCGGGAAAAACCCGTTTCAGACGGTCAAATACGGCAGCAAACTGACGCACCCCGTCACCGGGCAAATCTGCCGCCGGTCGTATGCCTGGGCCTATGAACGCGCCACGCAAACCGCGAACTTCCACAGCGCGTGGGAAATCCTGGATGAGAATGAAGTTGTGGTTGGCCGCTACGACAACGAACCGCTGCGGTTTCACTGTGTCTTCCGCCAGGAGATGGAACATCTGGCACATCGGGCCGGATTCGAGGTCGAAGCGCTTTACGGGGATTTCCTGCGCGGCGCTCTGGGCGAAGACAGCACCGAGATGATCTGGGTGCTCAAACGACCCTAACCCATGTTTCCTGGGGCGGTACCATCCTCAGGATTGAGTCTTTCCCGGTGATTCGTTTCATGTGCGCTTCATGTTGGTCTCCTACACTGTGATTGTGGTCAAGGGCCCCCAACCGCACCAAACCGGAACACCAACCAAAAGGAGCCAAACCCGATGCGTACTAAACGAACTCGACTGCTGCCCATTGTCCTGCTGGTGCTGCTTGTGGCCGCTGCCAGCAGCGGCGCGCTCGTCTCTGCCCAGGACGGCGAGAACCCGCCCCCGTGCTCGACTATGCCGGAAGAAACCGAGGAAATCGAAACCGCCTACCTGTACGCGGAATACAACTTCACTGACGCGGACCTGGGCGTGCACGGCAAGCTGAACGGTGACGGCTGGACCGAGCTGTGCGTATACGATCCCAACGGCGAGTTGATCGTGGCTTTCCACGCCTACGCCCAGGTTGGAAACCTCGGCCTGTCCGAACTGTTCTACGAGGGCAGCGAGCCGCCCCTCTCCGAATTTTCGCTGGACGACCTGCGTGCGCAGTTCCCCGAAGGTGAATACACAATTCGCGGCCTGTACACCGACGGCACCGGCATCACCGGTTCTGCCCTCTTCACGCACAACATCCCCAACCCGCCAGAAATCACAAGTCCCGTGATTTTCGAAGATGAGGACGAAATCGAAGACGAGGGTGTCTACCCCATCGCGGATATGGTCATCGCGTGGGAACCCGTGACCGAATCCGTCTTTGGCGATCCGGTCGTCATCACCGCCTACGAAGTGATCGTCACCAACGACGATGTGGAAGACCCGAACGCAAACTCGCAGCCGATTTACGACGTGCACGTACCGCCCGGCGTCACCAGCCTGACGGTGCCCGCCGAGTTCTTCCAACCAGACACGCTGTACGAAGTGGAAGTGCTGGCCATCGAAGAGAGCGGCAACCAGACCATTTCGCTGGGCTTCTTCGAAACGGAAGAGTAAACAATACTCTGCAACAGGTGATCGCTTTGGGGCGTATCGCGCTAACCACTGGTTGGATACGCCCCGCTTCTGCATATCCTCGTCAGGCTTCCGCCCGCTATTCACCCTGGCATTGCCCCCGATTGTCCGGTAAACTCCCGCTCCGATGAGTGGCCTTTTGATATTTCGGACTATCCATGAATAGACTTAGCCAACTCCCGCCGCAGCGCGTGCTGCTGAGCCTGATCTTGGCCGGATACCTGATCCTGGCCCTGGTCTACAGCCTGGTCACGCCGCTGTTCGAAGCCTCCGACGAGCTGTGGCACTACCCGCTGGTCGAACACCTGGCCAACAACGGCCTCAAGCTGCCCACACAGGACCCGGCCAACCCCGGCCTGTGGCGGCAGGAAGGCAGCCAGCCGCCGCTGTATTATTTCCTCGGCGCTGCGCTCACCGCCTGGGTAGATACCGCCGATTTCGACGACGTTTACCAGGAGAATCCCCACCCGCAG
>JAADYV010000277.1 GCA_010092855.1 Chloroflexota bacterium
ACCACGTCCGTGCACGTCACGAAGTAGGCATAGCGCAGCCGGACCTCGCGCCCCGGAGCCAGCCGGTAGAACTTCTTGGGCGGGTCTTCCATGAAGTCTGCACGCTCGATGTAGAGTTCACGCGCAAATGGCACCTGGCGTGTCCCGGCGTCGGGGTCTTCCGGGTTGTTGACGGCGTCCATCTGCTCGACCTGGTCCTCCGGGTAATTCTCGATCACGACCTTGAGCGGGTCCAACACGGCCATCACGCGCGGGGAATGCAGGTTCAGGTCCTGGCGGATGCAGTGTTCGAGCAGTTGAATCTCGACCACGCTGTTGGCCTTCGCCACGCCCGCGCGCTCCCAGAAGTCGCGGATGGCTGCGGGTGTATAGCCGCGCCGCCGGAAGCCCGCCAGGGTCGGCATACGCGGGTCGTCCCAGCCGCTGACGTGCCCCTCCTGGACCAGCTTGAGCAGCTTGCGCTTGCTCATGACGGTATAGGTCAGGTTGCCGCGCGCGAACTCTATCTGCTGGGGATGGTAAATGCCGAGCTGCTCGATAAACCAGTCGTACAGCGGGCGGTGGTCTTCGAATTCCAGCGAGCACAGCGAATGCGTGATGCCCTCAATCGAGTCGGATTGGCCGTGCGCCCAGTCGTACATGGGATAAATACACCAGGCGTTGCCGGTGCGCGGGTGTTCGGCGTGCAGAATACGGTACATCACCGGGTCGCGTAGATTCAGGTTGGGCGAGGCCATGTCGATCTTGGCGCGCAGCACGCGCGTGCCGTCGGGGAATTCGCCGTTTTTCATGCGCGCGAACAGGTCCAGGTTCTCCTCGATGGGACGGTCGCGGTAGGGGCTTTCTTTGCCCGGCTCGGTCAGCGTGCCGCGATACTCGCGGATTTCGTCGGCGGTGAGGTCATCGACATACGCCTTGCCCGCCTGGATCAACTGCACCGCCCACTCGTACAACTGCTGGAAATAGTCCGAAGCGAAAAACAGGCGGTCTTCCCAGTCCGCGCCCAGCCAGCGCACATCGCGCTTGATGGCGACGATGTACTCCTGCTCCTCTTTGGTGGGGTTAGTGTCGTCGAAGCGCAGATTAAACTTGCCGCCATACTTCTGGGCCGTGCCGTAGCTAATCCAGATCGCTTTGGCGTGGCCGATATGCAGGTAGCCATTGGGTTCCGGTGGAAAACGGGTATGAACGCGCCCATCAAACCGGCCCGATTCCATATGGTCGTCAATGATGTCGTGGATGAAGTTTGAGGTAGAACCAGCCTCCGCCGGGCCGGTGGTTGTCGTATTCTGTTCAGTGCTCGACATAGTTCGGTGCTCTTTCAATCCGGTTGGTGATAACGCTTGCTAGATATTGTGATGCCGCATAGTGTAACCGATTCGTGGCCCAATGCGTAGCGCCAGATGCAAGAATTTGGTGGTGTTGACAGGCGGCTACTGGAACACCTCAGGGTTGAACAGCCCATGCGCGATCAGGTAGTCCAGGTTGATCAGGTTGCGCACCGTAGACTGCGCCGCGCCGATGTCGTCACCACTTTGGAGCTGCAGCTCCCGGCTCTGCACCAGCAGGTACGCGGATTGCTCGTGTTGGCCTACCACGCCCAGGAACAACCCCAGGTCGCTCATGGCACGTCCAGTGTAGAACCGGTCGCCCAGCGCTTGCCACTGGGCCAGGCTCTGTTCGAACAGCGGCAGCGCGCGCTCAAAATCGTGCCGGCCCACATAGTAATAGCCCAGGGTCCACAGACAGAAGGCTTCCTCAACCGCGTCCCCGGCAGTGTGTGCCAGGTCGAGCAGGTTATTGAGGCGGGTGATGTCGGCGTGGGGCGTCATGGCGAGTTCAAAGCGGATCGCGACCTGCCGCCACAGCGCGGACGGGTCCTCACCGGGGCGCGGTGCGAACTGGGTCTTGACCTCGCGCAGCATTTCCCCTGCGTCGTCAAATTCGCTTACCAGGAAGCAGTAGAGGAACACGCCCTCCAGCCCGGCGGCGATCATGCCTGCGTTTTTGTGCTGGATGGCCCAGCCCCACGCTGCGCGAACATTCTCGAAATCGGCGTCGATCTCGCGGAGCGCTTCGACCTGGCCCTGGCCGCGTAGATCACCGGTACGCCGCGCCATCAGGCTGATGAAGTAGTGGCAGTGAATGTCACGCGTGGTCGAAACCTGGCCGGTTTGCTCCAACTCATCCGCCGCATACTGGCGCAGCAGCTCGTGCACGTCGTAGCGCCCGGTTTCGGGATTGCGCCGCAGCAGCGACTTCTTGACCAACCCGGCCAGTGTCAGCAGCGACGCGCCGGTGATGTACTGCGCAATCGCGCGCTTGACGCCGCCCCGGAAGATCGAGAGCTTCATAAAGGCGTCGCGTTCGGGATCGGTCAGCATGTTCCACGACGATTCGAACACCGAGCGCAGGCTGCGCTGGCGTTCGGGGATGTCGCGCGCATCGGTCTGCAAAAAGTCGAGGCTGAGTTCGACCTCATTCGCGATCTCGTCCAATGACAACATGCCCACCCAGGCCGCCGCCAGCACAATGCCCAGCGGGTTGCCGTGCACGGCGCGCACGATGCGCAGCACGGTGGGCACATCGGCGTCGGAGAGTTCGAAACCGGGCTGGCTGCGGCGCGCGCCTTGCAGAAACAACTGCACGCTGCTGAAACCCAGCGCGTCCTGCGGTTCGACATCGCCGGGCACGTCCATCCCATCCAGCGGGAAGACCACCTCGTCGCTCAGGTTGAGATGCACGCGCGAGGTGGTCAGGAGTTTGATATTGGGCGCGACGCGCAGGATGTCGCTCAGCAAGTCCGCGCCGTCCAGCAGGTGCTCGAAGTTGTCCAACACCAGCAGCATCTGTTGCTCGTCGGGGTTGCTGAGGAAAACCAGGAGTTGGGACTGCCGGTCGCCCATTGGGGAAAAGAGCAGGTAGATCGAGTCGCCGATGGCGGTGACGATGTCCTCCACGCGCGTCAGGCCCGCCAGCGGTACATAGTACACGCCGTTGGGGAACTGCCCCACCTGTCGCGTAGCATACTCGATGGCCAGCCGCGTCTTGCCCATGCCGCCCGGCGCAGCAATCGTCACCAACCGGGTGTTAGGGTCGGACACCAGGTGATCCAGCCGGGCCAGGTCCAGCTCGCGCCCAATGAAGGGCGTCAACTGGCTGAAGAGGTCGTGCTTCATAGAGAGCCGCACCGGGTCAACCGTGCGCTGTTGCAGCGCAAATGATACTTCGCTGGGGCTGGGCGTGCGCGGCGTGACCAGCAGCTTGGTGCCGTGCAGGATTGCCTCCAGTTCGGCCCCCACCTGGCGCATACTGGGCAGGCGCTGATCACGGTCTTTTTCCAGCATCCGGTACACCAGGTCGACCAGGCCCACCGGCGCATCGGGGCACAGCGCCTCCAGGTCCGGGACGTCGTCCACCAGGATCGCGGTCACGATGGCGGCCACTTGCTCACCTTCGAACGGGCGGCGTCCGGCCAGCATCTCGAACAGCATCACGCCAAAGGCCCAGATATCGGAGCGGGCGTCGAGCTGCTCACCGTTGCAGGCTTCCGGGCTGAGATAGGCCAGCGTGCCCACCATCGCGCCCGTTTGGGTGATGGTGGAGGCATTCGTCACGCGCGCAATGCCAAAGTCGGACAGGCGCGGCGTGCCGTCCTCGGCCAGCAGTACGTTGCCGGGCTTGAGGTCGCGGTGCACGATGTTCAGACGGTGGGCGCGGGTGAGGGCGTCGGCCACATCCAGCGCGATCTCCATCGTGTGGCCCACCGGCAGCGCCCCTTCCGCGCGCAGCAAATCGCGCAAGGAGCCGCCGGGTACATATTCCATGATCATGTAGTAGAGGTCGTTTTCCTCCACCGCACCGATCACGCCCACGATGTTGGGATGATCGAGCTGGCGCAGCAGTTCGCTTTCGCGCCGGAAACGTTCGACCAGCGTGGGGGACGTCTCGACGATATCCGGCTTGAGCAGCTTGATGGCGACGGTTTCCCCGGTTTCCAGGTCTTCACCCCGGTACACGTCGCCCATGCCCCCCTCGCCGATGGTGCCCGTGATCTGCCAGCGATTTCCGATAACGTCCATGTGCCGTGCTCCCCAAACCAAAACGTGAATAGTTCGCGGCTTGCGCGTGCCTGATTCTAGCCCTGAACCGCCCAAAATTGCCAACACGGTAACTGGCAACTTTAGACCACTTGCCGGTATCATTGCCCCGGTTCCACGCACCACCCATCACAATCAGACATTTCAGGAGGGAAAGATGTTGAAGACATTGTTCCGCGTGTCATTGCTCGTCGTGCTGGTGAGTGTGTTCACCGGTACTGCCCTGGCTGCCCGGCCAGATGTCGCTTCGAATGTTGTTCTGCAGGACGAAAATGACGGTTTCCTGGTGATCGCCCATCGCGGCGGGGCCGGTCTGCGCCCGGAAAACACCATGCTCGCCTATGAATACGCGGTTGAACTCGGCGTGGACGTGCTGGAAATGGACGTGCACAGCACCGCCGACGGTGTGCTGGTCATGCTCCACGACGACACCGTAGACCGCACCACTGACGGCACCGGCGCGGTGATCGACCTCACGTTCGAGGAGTTGCAGGAACTCGACGCGGCCTACAACTTCACCCCTGATCCCGACGCCGAAACAGTTGAATATCCTTATCGCGGCACGGGTGTCACCATCCCCACGCTGGAAGCGGTGCTCGAAGCCTTCCCCGACACCACGCTGAGCATCGAGATCAAGCAGTCGGAGCCACCGATTGTCGAGCCGGTGTGCGAGATGCTGCGCGAATACGACCGCACCGACACCGTGATCATCGGCGCGTTTGACACCGACACCGTCGACGCCTTCCGCGAAGTCTGCCCCGAAGTGCCGACCTCTGGCTCCGAGGGCGAAATCCGCAACTTCATCGCGCGCGTGATGCTGGGTGCGCCGGAAACCTACGACCCGATCTCGACCAT